>CAZLZF010000015.1:4112-9557 GCA_964563945.1 Candidatus Woesearchaeota archaeon | reverse complement strand
AGAAATAAAATAAATCGCTTCGCGATTTATTACAAGCCACAGCCGAGATTCGAACCGAATGAAAACTACGTTTTCCTCTCGACACCTTTCCTTTTTAGTTTTAACCGTTACGCCAACCTCGGTTGTGGAGAAATAAAATAAATCGCTTCGCGATTTATTACAAGCCACAGCCGAGATTCGAACTCGGGACCTCGTCCTTACCAAGGACGCACTCTACCACTAAAGCTACTGCGGCATGTTTTTTAAATTTCAATTAACTTTATATATCTGACCTTTTTTTAGTTTTAATGGAAGAGCAAAGTAAATTAGAAAAATTAAAGGAAGATTATTCTATTTTGGAAAAGGAAAATTCTCTGCCTTCATTTAGAGAATTAAACGAGGAATTTTCTATAGAGAGAATTTCGGATATAGAAACAGATTTTATTTTAAGAGAAGTAAGAAAACAAATAGCAGAAAAATTTTCAAACACCTTAAGGCTAATTGATATTTTAATTAACCCTTCAAACACGCCAGCATTTCTTTTTCCAGTAATAAAATCAATAACTAAAGAAGATAAAGAGGCAATGGAAAAAATTTATAAAGAGCTTTCAAAAACTGAAATTTCAAATCTCAAATTGGATTTGGTTTATTCTAGTCAAAACGAAATAGAGTATATAAAAAAATCCTTTTTGTATTGGCAAGAAATCAAGTTCGACTTGCTAAAGATATTTTCAAAAGTAGAAGACAATTGGGATAAAAAATCAGAAAGAGTAAACAACGGATATTTTGGTTAAATTAATTTTTTATATATTTCTTCTAATTTTATTTCTAAAAGTGTAACCGGCATTTTTATCTTCCAATTTTTTAATATCTTAGGATGAATTTCACCAATTTCTCCAATTTTCCTTCCTTCTAATAAAATATTTGCAAACCTTCCGTCTATAAAATGAATTTTTCCTTCGTTTCCTTCTTCAAGCGAAATTTCTTTTCCAAGCATTTTAAAAAGATATTCCAATGCCTGTTTTAATTCGGTAAAGTTTCCAGGGGTTTTTGCAATTAAAAGTCTATCTTCTTCGTGAATTTTTTCTTCCTCTTCATAAAATACTCTTCCACTTTCAAATATCTTTTGCGGATATTCACAATCAACATTTTCTGAAAAAATTTTTAAACAAAAAGAAGAAAGGTCTTTTCTTAAAATTTCATTTTCTGTTTTTGAATCTTCCAAAAATATTGCGCCGGATTCTTGTTTTTCATTTATCCCCATTTTAGTAAACTGATCTTTTTTTGTAGTTAAATGGTAATTTGAAGTTTCCAAAAATCCAATTCCAGAAAGAATTTCTGCAATTTTTCTTTTTATTTTTTCCTTGGGATCTTCCTCTCCAATTGTAGAAATTGAAGGGATTTCTGGAACAAATTTTTCATAACCATATCCTATTGCAATATCCTCAATTAGATCTATTTCATGGAGAATGTCCGTTCTATAAGGCGCAATTTCAACCGTTCCTTTTTCATAATTATGTCCCATTTTTTCCAAATTTTCTTTTATCTCTTTTTCCTTAAGTTCTATTCCAAGAGTTTTTTTTACATTTTCTATATTTATTTTTATTTTTTCGCTATCTAAATTTGGAGAAATTTTTTCTGGCAAACCAGATATCTCCATAGCATAAATTTTCCCCCCCATATCTGCCATTGCACAAACAATTATGGAGAGGCATTTTTTTAGAGAATTAAAATCATTTCCAGAGCATTCTACAAAAACTTCTTTTGTTTCTTCTGTAACTCTTCCCGTAAGTTCCGAATTTATTATTGGAGGCATACTTAATATTTCTCCTTTTGCGTCAACAAAAATTGGAAACTTAGATTTACCTGCAAGAAGATGTGCGTACTCTTTTCCGGTAGGATGCTTCTGTAAAATTTCTAAACCGTTCATCACAACAGAAGATTCTAAAGGAATAAATTTTATTTTATCCGGTTCTACTGCCCTAAATGTAATCGGAAGAGTTATCTTTTCTAAAGGATAAATCCCTATTGCAAGTTTTTTTCTTTTTCTTCCAACGGTTATATGCAATTTTTCTTGAATGTCAATTATTTCTTTAATATTTTCGTCGTTAAATTTCATTCCGCGAATGATTGCACAGACGGTATATGGTCGAACATCTTTAACAGAAGAGTCAATAATAACTTTGTAATCTTTTTCTGGTTCGTAAATTTTATATTTTTTCAATCCTTTCCTTTTTTCTAAAAAGGCTAATATGCTTCTTTTAAATCCTTGATAAGATAATAAATCGGGCCTATTTGGTGTAACATCAATTTCAATTTCTTCTTCGGAAACATTTTCTACGGGAGTTCCAAAAAGAGAAATTTTTGTTTCTAATTCTGGAGTCATCTTTCCAATTTCTTTTTCAAAAATTTCTTTATTAAATTTTGCGCTTGCCATTATATTTTTTCTGTATTCATCGGGGTTAAAATTATTGCCCCATTTATTTTTTTATTTAAATTTTCTTCAAAATTTTTTATAAATTCAAATTCTTCTCCACAATTTTCACACCTAGCAAATCCTTCCATTCTGTAACCGTTTCCTTCTGAATCAGAAACGCTTAGTAAAAAATTGTCATTTTCTAAAATGTTTTCTTCTAAATGTTCAATTGTTTCTTCTTTTGGGATAATCAATCTTCCTTCCATAATTTTTATTCCGTTTATTTTTGTTACAATTTTTTCTCCAGATTTGTCTGTTGTTTCTAAAGAGACCGTGTTTTCTTCAATTGCGCGAATTATTTTTTTTACTTCCATTATTTTATCCAATATTTCATTTTTCTTAATAAATCTAAATTGTTCTTATACATTTCTCTTAAGTCTTTTATCCCATAATATTCCATAAGAGTTCTATCAAATCCTGGACCCCAAGCAAGAACAGGAATATTTTTTCCCAAAAGAGGAACGATCACTTCTGGACGAATCATCCCGGCACCACCTATTTCTAGCCAGCACTTTTTTTCTTCATTCCAGGTATCGATTTCAACACTCGGTTCAGTATATGGAAAATATGAAGGTCTAAATCTTATTTTTTCTATTCCCATTTTTTTATAAAACTGTTTTAAATATCCAAGCAAATGTCTGAAATTTGCATTTGGATCCACTACAATCCCTTCAGATTGATTAAATTCAAATCCGTGTGACCAATCGACAGTCTCATTTCTAAAACATTTTCCTATCGCGAAAAATTTAGCAGGTAAATCTTTTTCTTCTAATTTCGCAAATTTTTGAGAGGAAATAGAAGTTGTATGTGTCCTTAAAACCATTTTTTTTGACATTTCTTCGTCCCATTTGTATTGCCAACCCTTACTTCCCAAAACTCCTTTTTCGTGAGAATTTTTTACTGCTTCTACAATTTTTTTATCTGGAAGAGATGAAGTTTTATTTACAAAAAAAGTATCTTGCATCTCTCTTGCAGGATGGTCTTGTGCTGTGAAAAGCGCATCAAAATTCCAAAAAGAACTAATAAGCATATTTGCAGTCATTTCCTTAAAACCCATTTCAGACCAAACTTTTCTTGCGTAATCAATAGATTGATTTACAAAATGTCTCTTTCCACCATAAATTTTTGGAACTGGAGAAGAAACATCATATCTTCTAAATTTTTTTCCTTTCCAATTTTTTTCCGATTTTAAAAGGTTGGGAGTTATTTGTTCAATTAAATCTAAAGGTTTTATTCCTTTTTTTATCAATTCATTTCCTAAAGCCAAAACCTCAACTTTTGTTTCTTTCTTCTCGACAATTTCTACAATTTGTTTTCGATTTTGTAAATTTAAAAATGCAAGTTTTTGTTCGGGCAAAATTTTATCATATTCTAAAGGAAGTTTTTCTAAAAATAATTCTTCCAAACTTTTTTTAGCAATTTCTTCTTTCGTAGAGTTAAAAATTATCTTGCCATTATTTATTTCTACAAGTGCTTTTCTTTTTAACGCTCCCAAAGAGGCTTTGAATTCCTCATTAGAAATTTCAGAAACTTTTTGTGCTTCTTCAAAAGTTAAAATTCTTTTTTCATTTAAAGCATTCAATAATCTTCTTTCGGGCAAACCTTTTCTTTTATATAAAATTCCGTTTACGGCTAAATCAATTATTTTGGTTTTTGTAATATCTAATTTGATAATTTGTTTATTTTGTAAATACTCTAGTGCCCGCATTACTGAAACCTTATCTAAACTTGTTTTTTTACAAATTTCGGTAATTGACTCTTTTAGATGGGGAATTATTTTGCTTTCATTCGGACTTAGAGATTCAATTATTTTTTCCATAGATTTTGTTGTGATATTTTATTTATAATTGTTTTTAATTTTAAAAGAACGTTTACTTTTTAACGGTAAATAGTTTATCGTCGTGAACATCAAAAATATCTAATCGTACTCCGGAATCAATCCACCCGTGAGCGTAATTTAATGCAGCAAAAGCATTAACAAAATCTTCTTTTTCATAAAAATGATGCGCGTCTGAAACATAATTTTCTACCATATCGATTATTTCTTTTGCATAATTTTCTCTACCAGAAAAAATATTTTTTTTAATTTCTTTTAATGCACTTTCTGTTACAGAAAAATATTTTTTCAATTTTTCTAGTGTTATTGTATTTTTCATAAAAAAATAAAAGCTTTTCACTTAAAATAGTTTGGGGTGGGGAGTATTAAACATTTATAAACTCAAAAAATTATGAGAATTTATGGCAAATTACGAAGAATTATTAGAAGAAGCATTTTCAAGGGTAAAAAAGACCGATTCAACGGGGGAAAGGTTTGAAATGCCAAAGGTAGAAGGACATTTTGAAGGTAAAAAAACTATAATAACGAATTTTTTCACAATTGCATCTTACATAAGAAGAGAACCAGAGCATTTTTTAAAATATCTTTCAAGAGAACTAGCAACTTTGGCAACGATCGATAAAGAAAGAATAGTTTTAAATAAAAAAGTTTCAAGTAAAGAAATAAATCCTAAAGTAGAAAATTATGTTCGAGAATTTGTTTTATGTAAACAGTGCGGTAAACCGGACACAGAAATAATAAAAGAAGATAGAATGAGTGTAATGAATTGTTTGGCGTGCGGAGCAAAGCAACCAATAAGAAATAAAATTTAATTAGAATATTTTTGTATAAGTTTCATTGCATCGCTTCCAGAAACTTTTCCTTTCATTTTTGACATTACAAGACCCATATACGCATTTGGATTTAAACCAGGTTTAGATTTCACAATTTTCATAATTTCTTCTTCAATCTCATTTAAATCAATATCTTCGAAAATAACTGCACTTTCTATTTTTTCTCCTTCATAAACTCTCATAAAAATCTCCTTTAATCTTCCTTCATCTAATTCTTTATCTCTAATTTTTTCTAAAACAAAAACCAAAAAATTCTGATTAAATTTTTTTTCTAATTCTTCCAAAGATTTTTTCTCCTTTGAAGCGATTTCTTTTGGAAT
>CAZLZF010000015.1:0-4012 GCA_964563945.1 Candidatus Woesearchaeota archaeon | reverse complement strand
TTTTTTCTAATTCTTCCAAAGATTTTTTCTCCTTTGAAGCGATTTCTTTTGGAATCAAGAACATCAATTTACCAATTAAGCTAGCATTTCCAAATACCTCGAATAATTCCTTATATTTTTCAAGTTTATTTTCTTTTAACATTTCTTTTATTATTTCTTGACTTAACCCTTGTTTTCTTAAAGATTCTTCAATATCGCTTTTTAATTCAGGCAAATCTTTTTTACATTCATTAATGAACTCTCGAGAAATTTTTAGTAACGGAACATCTGTTTCGGGATACATTCTTGCTGAACCAGGCATCGGTCTTAAAAATTCTGTTTTTCCGTCGGGCAAAGCATTTCTAACTTCCGCTTTAGTTGGTTTTTTATTTTTTTCTAAATCTAACTGTCTCTCAATTTCATTTTTTACTGTTGTTGGAAGTAAATCTATATCCTGAACTCCTTTTAATTCTACTCGATTTCCATCATTAACAGAAATACTTATGTCTTGTCTAATTGTTCCAAGACCTCTTTTAACTTTGCAACTTCTTAAAATATCTCCAATAATTAAAGCGACTTCTCTTGCGTGTTCAGGATCTTTTATATCTGGCGCCGTCACAACTTCAACAAGAGGAATCCCTAATCGGTCTAACCTATAAATTTCTTTTTTCTCTTCACGAGAAATTATTCTTGCAGCATCTTCTTCTAACATTATTGCGGTTATTCCTACCTCTCCTTTACTCGTCTCTAATTTTCCACTATGTGCAATCATTGTGGTTCTTTGAAAACCGGAAGTATTTGAACCGTCAATAACAGTTTTTCTCATAATTTGTGTAATTGGGATTATTTGGCAATTCATTAAAAGTGCTATGTGCACGGCAATATGTAACGCGTCCATATTTATTTCATGAGGAGGCTCTTCATCTAATTCTACCAAACAAGTTGAATCGTTATATCCTTGATAAAAAAAATCTTTATTTAATCTTGCTTGGTATTCTGCAGCTAAATCTACTTTACCTAACTCTCCTGCAACCGCGTGCAATTTTCTTTTTATTTCAAAGTCGGGTTCATCTTTTCTTAAAACTGAAGGACAGCTACAAAAAAGCTTATGTGTATCTAATTGCTGATGAATTTCAAGTCCTGCCTTAAATCCTATTTTTTTATAATCCATAATTTATCTAAAAATTCTTATTATTTAAATTTGAGGGTTAAAATTAGTTTATTTTTAATCTCTGAAATGAGGGAGAATCGGAGATATTTTTTATGGTCTTTTCAGCTAATTCGTTTTACTGTATAGTAGTTACAAAACGAAAGATTTAAATAATAATTTACCTTATAAAAAATATGCCAGAAAAAAACAGAGGAGATCTTCCAGAAGATATGCACTCTTTTGTTAAATCTCTAAAAAAAGCTGCAGGAGCAATTAAAATGCATGGACCAGACTATATTTTTGCACCGGTAGTCGGAGCAGTTCCATTGGTGGACCTTCTTTGTATTGTAGATAGAAAATTTCCGAAAGATTTAGTGGAATACCTTCCAAACTCGAGTAGATTTAGAAACAGAACAAATTTAATGAAAAATTGGTATTCAAATTTTTATAAAGAAAAAAATTTTAGTGAAAAAACAAAAATCGTTTGTTTAGACGAAGTTCTTTCTGGATCTTCTTCTGTTGGAGGGTTCATTCAATTTCAGAATTCTTTAGAAAAACTAGCAAGAGAAAAATCTACCGGATTTGATAACGAATCTGAAATGTATGAGCATTTTCTTAAAAAATTAAAATCAAATATTGATTATAAAATCGTGGGTTTCGCGGAAAATGGATACGAAATAAATTTGGGTTACAAAAAACTATTAAACAAAAAAATAGCCCATTCTGTATTTTTTGATGAACTTCCAACAGTTGATAATCCATTAATGAATATAATGCAATTTAAAGAAGACAAAAGAGAAAATGATGAAAGAAATTTTTATTTTCCTGAAATAAAGAAATTTGAAATCACTTCCGAATATTTAACTCTTCTAAAAAGTGTAGCCTCTTATGTGGGTGCAGACCCCTCTAGAGTGGGACCTGTGAATCTGACAAAAATACAAGAAGGACTTTCAAAATCTTTAAACAAAGAATAATTTTATCTTTGAATAATTTCGTATTCAAAATTATACTTTTTAGAAAGTTTTTCTAAAGGAGATTTAAAAAAATCGGAGTTAGCTTTTCCTTGATATTGCAGTTCAGCATATTTTTTTGATAAAGAATTTTTTGAAACTTTGACTCCCGAATAAGTTTGACTCTGAACTGCCTTGGCAATTTCTTTTTTAACTATAAAAAGTATTTCTTTATCTCTTAAATTGTTTAGTATTATAGTGTAATTCTTTTTTGTAGAGAGTTCTTTTTCTAAATCGTTAAGAGATTTTAAAACCTTTGTTGCAATATATAAATTAAAATTTTTTTCTGGAAGTGAAGTATGAAAATTCGCTCCAGGTCGAGAGTATCTTTCATGCATAACCGCACTCATCAAACCTCTATAAAATTCCGATTCTTCTGAAGATATGACTATTGGTGGAAGTCCTTTTTCTCTCAAGCAATAATTTTGAAGTAATCTTGCTGTCCGGCCATTTCCATCCATAAAGGGATGAATTTCTACTATGCCCAAATGAGCCCTTGCTGCTCGAACAACAGGATGTTCTTCTCTAGAATTCTCTAAAAAATAAATCAAATTATCTAAATGGTTGTGAAGTGTTTGTGGAGAGGGAGGTTCAAACATATCCCCGTATGTAATCTCTCTCAATCTAATTGGAGTGATATTTTTTTCGGGTTCTATTTTTTTTCCAAGCATAGATACTCCGTAAAAAGATAACCCATTTTTTTCTAAAAAATCGCTTGCTTCTTTTAAATTTAAAAGGGAAATTTTTTTTTCGTTTTGAAATTGTTTTCTAGAAAGATGCTTTCTCTCTCCGTTTAATTCCATCTCGACCGAATGCCGCAAGGCTTCTCCGTTAAGATAGCATATAAATTTGTCGTGAATAACTTGAGAGTACTCTTGGTGGTTCCTTATTTTTGATGAAAGTTTGGATATTTTTTCTAGAGTTTCTTGCATTTTTAATCAAAGTTTTTCTCTTTTTTAAATCTTTTCTTCGTAACCACTTTCTAATGATTAAATCATTAAAGATTTATTTACTTCGTGAGAAAAGTTTGTTAACATTTTTTCTTTAATTTGTTCAGGACTTTTTGTCCATTCTTTATGTCCCAAAACCCAGCCAAGTTTTACAAATGCTGTTTCTGAAAGCATATCCTCTAAATAAATTACCCCTGTTTTATCTAATTCCCTTCCAGTAGAATAAACAAGCGGATTTAGTCTTCCGTTTATCGTTTGCGCGGTTGCACAAATAGTAATCCCTTTTTGAACTAATTCTTTCAATTTAGAAATCCAAGAATTTCTCGATTCAGAAGTTCCAACATGTCCTAATCCGAGCATTTCAATTACAATTCCCTTGTAATCATTTTTTAAATAATAATCTAAGATATCTGGATTTTGTCCAGGATAAAATTTCAAAAGCGCAACTTTTTCTTCAAATACAGCATCCAAATTAAATTTAGATTTTAATTCTTTTAATGAATAATCTTTTGAAACGATATCAAAACGATCTCTAAAAATTTTTACAATCGGAAAAGAATTTACCGACTTAAAAGCGTCCCTTTTAGAAGAGTGGAGCTTTCTTACTTTTGTTCCATAATGAGCGTAACAAAAATCGTCTTCGGTAGAACCGTGACCAACAACCATTACTTCTGAAATATTTGAAATTGCCATAATTGCTGCACATCTTAAATTTAAATTGGCATCTGAGCTTGCCCTATCTATTGAACGCTGTGAGTAAGTTAAAACGACTGGCTTATTTGGATTTCTTAAAAAGAAAGAAAGCGCACAAGAAGTATATTGTAATGTGTCGGTTCCTTGAGTAATTATAATTCCTTCAATAGATTTGTCGTCTAAAAATTCTTTTGCAGTTCTTGCAACTTTTTTCCAATCAATATAATCCA
>CAZLZF010000014.1:0-12871 GCA_964563945.1 Candidatus Woesearchaeota archaeon | reverse complement strand
CAAGTTTTATTTTCTGAAATTGGAATTTTTTGGTATTCTGGAATTATCCATAAAACATCTGCTTCTCTAAAATATCTTTCTTTACATTCTATTCCGGGGGAGATGTCGTCTATTTCTCTTGGAGAAAAAATTCTTACAAGTAATAAAATTAATACAAGTATAAAAAATACGCCGAGGGTTTTTTTAATTATTTTTTTTGTTTTGTTTTTCATTTAAGGTAGGAGATATTTGTTTTTATTTAATTATATTTATTATACGTAGGCGTATTTATTATTTTGTGTTTTTTTAGGTTTAGCAAAAAGTATTTAAATAAGTTCTACTTAGAAAATGTATGGAGTTGGAACTAAGACATGCCAGTTTTTGGAACTTTAACTTAGTCTATACTCTGTCAATTATTAAATGTCCCTTAATGTAATTCAGCGATTCTCTTCGGGTCTTGAATGCATTAAGATTGTTCTTACAAGGTTCGAAGAATTTAACTGAATTCATTTTGGAAATTTAAAAAATGGAAACCAAAATGGAAACAGAAGAAAGACAAGCGGTTGAAAGAGAACTTTCAAGTATAATGGAAGTTACTCTTAACTTAGAGAATGAATTAGCAATGATTCTCTCTATGAGAAACGCTCAATAATTTGAAATAGAAAGGGGTTTGTCCTATCGTTAGACTAACTAGTAGCTTTTAGCGATGTAGACAACTTCGTGTGCTTCTTTTTTACAGAAAGGGCATGAAGAGAAAACCTTCTCTTTTTTATCTGCAAGTGTTCCTCTAACATCTGCTCCAATTTTCTTTTCTAATACTTCTGCACAAGGCATTCCTTCTTTTTGGGTTGAACAAAAAGATACTCTTGCGATTTTTCCCGAATCTATAATTTTTTTTATTTCTTCTATTGTTTCACAATTAATTATTTTTCCTTCGTTTTCTTTGTCTGCTTTTTTTAATAATCTTTCGTCGTAATCGATTCCTAATTTTTTTATTTCATTTAATTTTGATAGACTTATTTTTATTTTTTCTTTTGTGTCTCTAATAAAAAGTGTTGCTTTTCCTTCTTCTATTTCTTTTTCTCCAATTTCTAGTCGGAATGGGACGCCTTTTAATTCCCATTCGTAGTATTTTTCTCCTGGCCTTTTTTCTCGAGTGTCTAATTCGTAGCTTATTTCAATTTCCTCTAACTCTTTTTTTATTTTTTTTAATTCTTTGAATACTTTTTCTTCATTATTTTTATTCCAAATTGGAACGATTACAACTTTTATTGGAGAAATTATGTAGGGTAAAACTAATCCAGAATCATCACCGTTAACGGAAATCACTGAAGCTAAAATTCTTGAAATGGCCGGCCCGTAACAAGTTTGCCAGACAAATTGTTCTTTTCCTTCTTTGTCTTTAAATTTAACATCGAAAGCTTTAGAAAAATGTTGTCCTAAAAGATGTGTTGAGGGTTGTTGAATTACTTTTCCATCCGGCATTAAAGAATCAGAACCTACAGTGTATTCTGCTCCTGCGAATTTATCCCAAGTTGGTCTTTTTAGAGGTAAGAATGGAACAATAAATTTTTTATGCATCACTTCTTCGGTTGTTAAAATATCATCTTGAACTTGCTTTTCTGCATCTTCTTTTGTCGCAAAACAATTGTGGGCTTCAATCCAATAAAATTCTCTTGAACGAATTAGAGGTCTTGTCGCTTTTGTTTCGTATCTATAAACATTCGCTCTTTGATATTTTTTAAAAGGTAAATCTCTCCAGCTACGAATCCATAAAGCATACATTTGATACATTGCGGTTTCAGAAGTTGGACGAAGTGCTAGGCGGTCTTCTCCTGTAACCGGTTCTAACCAAAAAACCTCCGGAGAAAACCCTTTGACGTGTTCGGATTCTTTTTTAAAATTTTTTTCTGGAATCACCACTGGAAAGAACATCGGTTGGTGCCCTCTTTTTTGCAGTGCAGATTCGTAAATTTTAAACATATTTTCCATAAGCATAGCTCCCCAAGAACGAATAACCACGAATCCTTTTACATTATATCTTAAATCTGCAATTTCTGCCTTGTCGATTATTTGGGAGTACCATTCCGAAAAATTTTCTTTCTTTTTTGCGGTAATTCCTTCATTAGATTCTTTTGCCATAGATTATTATAAAATCCAAGTTATTTAAATTTAATCAAATTTGACTTTTTCTTTTTTTGTTTGTTCTTGTAAATTTTAATTAAACCGTCATAATATTATAGAAATATATAAAAAGAAATTTAGTTCTCTAATATTACTTTCAGGTTCATAGGGCCCTGTACTTAGTACAGATGATAAGAATTGAAAGGAGGTATAAAAAAATGGTTTTAGATTTCGCAAAAGAAGCTATAGATAACGCAAGCACACATAGTATTAACTTTGACGAGTTAAAAGCGGGTAAAGCTAATATTAAAATTATTGGTTGCGGTGGAATGGGTTGTAATGCTATTACTTGGCTTTTTAATAAAGGAATTAACGGTGCTACTATTTACGGAATGAATACCGACGCACTTCATCTTTCTGTTACAAAAGCAGATGAAAAAATTTTAATCGGAAAGGAATTAACTCGAGGATTAGGATGTGGTGGAATGCCTCAAAAAGGTAGGGAAGCTGCAAAAGAAGCAATCGTTGAAATCAAAAAAGCAGTTAACGGAGCAGATATGGTTTTCGTTTTGGCTGGAATGGGTGGAGGAACTGGAACTGGATCAGCACCAGTAGTCGCTCAATTAGCAAAAGAAACGGGAGCAGTTGTTATCGGCGTAGTTACAATGCCTTTTGAATCCGAAAAAGCAAGAGTAGATAAAGCAGAATTTGGTCTTCAAGAATTAAGAGAAGTTACAGACACATGTATTGTTCTTGATAATGGAAGATTAGTAGACATTGCTGGACAACTTCCAATCGAACAAGCTTTTGCTGTTGCCAATGAACTTGTATCCAGTATGGTAAAAGGAATTGTAGAAACAATCACTTTGCCTTCATTGATAAATTTGGACTACGCAGATGTTTCAGCAATAATGAAAAATGGCGGAGTTGCAGTTATTGGTATCGGAGAATCTGACGCGACAGATCGTGTGACTGAAGCAGTAAAACAAGCCCTTACTCATCCTCTACTTGATGTGGATTACCAAGGTGCTAGTGGAGCGCTAATTCATATAACCTGTGGTCCAGACTTAAAGCTTGAAGAATTCGACATAATTGGTAGACTTGTTTCTGAAAATCTTTCTAACGATGCACAAGTTATTATTGGTGCAAGAATTAGTAAGGATTTCCAAGGAAAAGTAAGAGTGATTACAATTATGACTGGAGTTAAATCTCCATATGTTCTTGGAAAACAAGAAGAAGAACATCACGAAAGAAGAGTTTCGGGCAGAATGAACGATTTAGGTATTGATTACTTCTAGGTAAGCAACCTAATTTTTTTATTTTTTTATTTGGAAGGAGAAATCCTTCCATTTATTTTTTTAAAGTTAAAACTAATAATTAAAAAAAAATTATTTTTTAAACATTAACAAATAGTTAAACGTTTTTATTTTCAGGGGCGGGCAGTGTCTATTTTACTAGAACTTGGATGTTTTCTATCGCATCAGCGACGTCTTTTCCCTTTTTGGTGAGTTTGATTAACTTTATTCGCCCCTTTTTCTCAAACTCTACCAAACCAAGGCATTCCAAGGTCTGCAGTATCTTTACTGCGTGGCTATAAGTGCAATCCACTTCTTTAGCCAGCACACTACCATACCTCATCCTTGAGCTCTTCTTAAGAGAAACAAGCATTAGTGCCGGTTTTCTTCTAAAGAAGATGTCGAAATTGTCTTCCATCTTCATTTCCAGGATAAAGTTCTTTCGAACTTTAGGTATGTTTTAATGTATATAATGGAGAACATACTTGCTATTTAAATGTTTTGAAAGAATTTTAGAATAATTACGGAGTTAATCTTTCTCTATCTCGAGGGAATAATGTAACATCTCTAATGTTTGAAATATTTAATATAAGCATGGTCAGTCTTTCTAATCCGATACCAAATCCTCCGTGGGGTGGAGCGCCGTATCTAAAAGAATCTATGTATCCCTTGAAACTTTCTGGATTTAATCCTTTTTCTTTTAATTGAGATTCTAATAATTCTGGTAAGTGGACTCTTTGCCCTCCAGAGGTAATTTCCATTCCTTTGTAAATGCAATCAAACCCTCTGGTTGTTTTTTCTTCTCCTTCTCCTGATTTTGGCATAATGTAAAATCCCCTTTCTTTATATGGCCAGTCGTGAACCATAACTAATGTATTTGGATATAGTTCTCCAAGTTTTTTTTCGGATTCTGTATTTAAATCATATTTTTCTGGAGAAACTCCGTTTTCAGAAAGTATTTTTTCTACCTCTTTGAATGTTAAATATTTTACTTCGGGTATGATTAAATCTTCCACTCCCAATTCTTTTAGTTCTTCTTTTCTTTCTTCTAAAACTTTTTTTATGATGTATTTTACTGTCTTAGCAAGAATGTCCATTATAACGAATTCGTCAGCAAAAGCCATTTCAAAATCTAATTGTCTTGCTTCGTTGAGATGTTTTACAGTGTTATGTTTTTCTGCTCTCCAAACAGCAAAAATTGTGAATGCTTTTTCCATTGCACACGCGACCATTTGTTTATATAGCTGACAACTTTGAGAAAGATAGGCATCTTTTTCAAAATATTTCAAATGAAACATTTCCGTTCCACCTTCACTAGAAGAAGCAATTATCGACGGGAAAACGAATTCCGTCGCCCCCATTTCTTTTATCATAAATTCTCGGTATGCTTGCATTATTGTAGATTGTATTTTGAATATTGCTTGAACTTTTTTTCTGTGTAAATCTAAGAATCTATAATCTAATCTTTTTGGTAGTTCCGTTTTTGAAAATTCGGTAACGTCAATTGGGAGTTCGTCTGCTTTTGCGAAAATTTTTATTTCTTTTGGAACAATTTCTTTTCCTCCCGGAGCTTGTTTAGAAGAAACTACTTTTCCTTTTATATAAAGAACGCTTTCTCTTGAAACTTTGTCCATTAAATCAAAAATTTCTTCAGAAACGTCGCCCTTAAATCCAGTTATTTGTATTAAGCCAGAAATATCTTTTAATACTAAAAATCTTATTTTACCTAGTGCTCTTGAGTCGTAAACCCATCCTGCAATTTCAACTTCTTCTTTATTTTGAGAAAAAACATCTTTTATCAATGTTCTATTCTCATAAAATTCCTTTAAGTTTATTTCGTTATCCATATCTATAAAGAAAACAGAATTCCTTTTTAATTATTTCTATATCAAAATTGTTTAATTGAACTTAATGTATCTAATTATCCATCCACGATTGAATGGTCTTTCATTAGTTTTTCTCCGTATTTGTCGAAGAAAAGTATTCGGTTTAAATCAATTTTTCTTCTTTTTGTTTGAATTCCTTTTGCTTCATATCCTATTGGCAAAACCGCTTCTACTTCAATTCCTTCAGGTATTTTTAGTGTTTCTTTAATTAGGTATTCTACAAAATGTCCTACCCAACAAGAGGAAAGTCCGTAATCTTGTATTTTTAATAAAAAGTTTTCAATCGCCGCACCTGCTTGGTGTTTTAAATATTTTTGTCCTCTTTCTCCAAAAAGGTTTAGAGTTCTTGCCGGATCGTTTAAAACAACGACGACAAAAGGAGCTTCTTCTACAAAAGATTGTTGGCATGCCTGAGAAATTTTTTTAATTATTTCTTTGTCTTTTGTCAAAATAAATTTTAAAGAATAGTTGTTTCCACTCATTGGAGCGTAACGACAAGAATCGATTGCTTCTATAATATCTCTCCAGTCAGGTTTTTTATTTGAAAATTTTCTAACGCTTTTTCTCTCTTGAATTGATTTGTCTAAATCCATAGAAAATTAAAGAAAAAGAAGTTTATAAGATTTTGTAAATTACTTTTTACACTTTTCTCTTTTTTCTTCTGCTTCTTTTATCTCGGCTTTTTTACCAGTCGATTCTAAAACGGATTTTATTGCATATTCAAAATCTTCTTTTGTTATTTCTAATTTTTCTTTTTCTTTTTCTTTGTAAACCTTTCTAATTGCGCTCATTCCTGCTTCTCTTGCTATTGCTTCAATTTCTGCACCGGTCCAACCTTCAGTTCTATCGACGTATTCAGAAATTTTTATTTCTTTTGAAAGGGGCATTTTTGAAACGTGGACATTAAAAATTGCTTCACGCGTTTTTTTGTCGGGTATTTCTAATTCGACAATTGAATCTATTCTTCCTGGTCTTAAAATTGCAGGGTCGATTAAATCTTTTCTGTTCGTTGCGGCAATAATGACCACTTTTTCTAATTCTTCTACTCCGTCTAATTCTGTTAATAGTTGGTTTACTATTTTTTCTGTTGAATCATTAAAACTGCTTCCTCTTGCTTTTGAAATTGAGTCAAACTCGTCGAAGAAAATTATTGCTGGTGCAACTTGTCTTGCTTTTTTGAATATTTCTCGAACGTGTTTCTCGCTTTCTCCAACCCATTTGCTTACAAGTTCTGGTCCTTTAACCGAAATAAAATTTGCATTGGATTCGTTTGCAACTGCTTTTGCTAATAAAGTCTTACCGGTTCCCGAAGGGCCGGAGAGTAAAATTCCTTTTGAAGGTTTTATTCCTGCTTTTAAAAATAAATCTGGTCTTGCTAAAGGCAATTCAACTAGCTCCCTTAATTTTGCTTTTGCTTTTTCTAATCCTCCAACATCTTCCCACGTCGTGCTCGGTCGATTAATTAAAACTTCTCTCATTGCCGAAGGTTCTACCTGTCGCATTGCGTCTAAAAAGTGTTCTCTTCCAACTTTAATTTTATCTAATTCTTCAGCAGGAAGTTTCTCGTCCATGTTTTTGAATTTTCTTAAATGTGGTTTTAGTGCTTTTAATGCTGCTTCCTTGCATAATACTTCTAAATCTGCTCCAGTAAATCCAATTGTTTTGTTTGAAATTTCATTAAAGTTGACATCTTTATCCAAAGGCATTCCACGAGTATGAATTTGTAAAATTTCTTTTCTTCCTTCCTCATTTGGAGGATTTATTCTTAGTTCTCTGTCAAATCTTCCTGGTCTTCTTAATGCTTCGTCGAGATCTTCCGGACGATTTGTTGCAGCCATTACAACTACTTGTCCACGAGATTTTAATCCGTCCATTAATGTTAATAATTGTGCAACAATTCTTTTTTCTGTTTGATCAGTTCCTTCTCCTCTTTTTGGAGCAATTGAATCTATTTCATCAATAAAAACAATCGCGGGAGCATTTTTTTGTGCTTGTTCAAATATTTCTCTAATATGCTTTTCACTTTCTCCATAATACTTGCTCATTATTTCTGGTCCGGCAATTGAATAGAAATTTGAATCTGTTTCGGTTGCTACAGCTTTTGCTAGAAGAGTTTTACCTGTTCCAGGAGGACCGGTCAATAATACTCCTTTTGGAGCTCCAACACCTAATTTTTCAAAAACCTCTGGTTGTTTCATTGGTAGTTCAACCATCTCTCTAACCATTTCAATTTCGTTTTTTAATCCACCAATGTCTTCATAATATATTCCAGGATTTCCTGTTTGACCAGAATAAACTTCTTCCGATACAATTACTTTTGTATTTGGAGTTACAATTACATTTCCCGAAGGACTAATCTTACTAACGGCATATCCTAATTTTTTTGAACTTGCGATTATTGTTAGTTTTTGTTTTAGAACGAGTGGCTGGTCTAATAATTTATTATGAAAATAGTCGCTAGAGTCTTTACTTAATCTCATTTCTTGAAGTGGTGAGAGGGTGATTGATTTTGCTTCTTTTACATCCTTTGCGATAGAGATTTTTACTTTGTCTCCTATTGAGACGCCTATATTTGAACGTGTTGTTCCATCTAAACGAATATTTTTATGAGATTCTTTTAATGCTCTACGAGCTTTTGCAACAACCGAAGTTTTTCCTTTAACTTCTATTAATTCTCCGGAAGAAATTTCCATTTCATTCATTAACTCACTTGGAAGTCTTGCTATTGATTTGTCAATATCTTCTTGAATTGCTTCTTCTACATCTAATTCATAAAATTTTTCTTTATCTTTCATTTTTCAAATTTAACCTCGAGTACACCGTTATTAAATGTCCAAGAATGTTTTTTCTTTTTCAAATTTTTTGGTAAGGGTTTTTTTAATTCTATTCCTGAATTTAAACGGTTAGATAAATAGTTTGGAACGCTTTCTGAAGTTTTTCTCCTAGCAATTACTTCTATTTCGTCGCTTTCGATTAAAACACGAACATCTTCTTTTCGGTATCCGGGCAAATCGAAGATTACATACGCATCTTTATCATATTCTATAAAGTCGATCATTCTTTCATCTTCTTCGCTTTCGATTATTCGATTTTTCTTAGAGGTTCTTGTAGAAACTCTTGCTTGGTCTCCAAAAAACTGTCTAATTACTTCGTCAAACGGATCGTCGCTGTTTTCATCAAAAAATCCCATGTTTTTACCTCGTATACACAAAGAGTATACACACTTATTTATAAATCTTGCGGTCGATTAAAGGAATATGGAGAAAAAAGATTTAATTTTGGCTGGAAAAATTGCAAAAGAAGTTGTTGATTTTATCAAACCTAAAATAAAAAAAGGAAAAAAGTTATTGGAGATTGCAAATGAAATTGAAAATAAAATTATTGAACTTGGTGGAAAAATTGCTTTTCCGACTAATCTTTCTATAAATGAAATTGCTGCCCATTATACTCCGAGTTATAATGACGAGTCAGTTGCACATGGTTTATTAAAAGTAGATTTGGGTGTTCAAATAAATGGGGCCATTTCGGATACGGCTTTTTCTTTAGATTTGGAAGACGATGAAGAAAATAAAAAATTAATTTTAGCTTCAGAAAATGCATTGAATAAAGCATTAGAAAAAATTTCTGTTGGAGTAACTGTTTGTGAAATTGGAGAAACTGTTGAAAATGAAATTAAAAAAGAGGGATTTCAACCGATTGTAAATTTAACTGGGCATTCTATTGATGAAATGGATTTACATTCTGGAATAAGCATACCTAATTATAATAATTTGGATAAAACAGAAATCGAGGAAGGATTATTCGCAATAGAACCTTTTGTGACAAATGGTGTTGGGAGGGTTCATGATTCTTCAAAAGGAAATATTTTTGTTTTAATCGATACTAAAAATCCGCGTAGTCAGAATGCAAGAGAAGTTTTAGAATATATTGTTGATAATTTTGAATCGTTGCCTTTTGCTTCTAGGTGGGTTGTTAAAAAACTTGGAGCGAAAGCTTTACTTGGATTAAGGGAACTCGAACAAATTGGAAATTTACATCAATTCTTTCAATTGGTAGAAGATTCTAAAGGAAAAGTTGCACAAAGTGAGCATAGTGTTCTTATCGAAGGAAAAGAAAAAATTATTATTACGAAATAATTTATTTTTTATTCGTATTAAAAAAATTGTCAAATAAAAATATAATTAAACTCAGGACCATTAAGGAAGTTGCAATCTAAACGATTCGAGCAATTGCCCAGTTTGTGTTCTATCCGCAACCGTATCCGTCATAATCCCTAAAAAAAATAAAGTAATAAATAATAAAGTGTGATTAAAATCCCAATTCCTATCAATATTTTTACAGCCGAGTTTGTTTTTTTATTTGACGAGGAAACTATCTCTATTTCACGTTTTAAAAAATTATTTTTCTTTTTTAACAGAATAGAATATTGCAATTATTAATCCGATTAAAGAAAGAGCAATTCCTAACTTTTGAATTTTTGTTTTTGTTTGGTAGAGAATAATCTGTTTCGATTCTTCTTTGGGTGTTAATTCCATAAATCCTTCTTGTGTTTTTTTTATCTCAATTTTATTTTTTGTATTAAGTTCTTTGGAGTCCCAAGAAGAATGAAAAGATTCTTTGAATAATATTTTTTCTTTTCCCGAAAAAGAATAATCTATTAAAATTTTGTCTGGATTTTTTCTTTCTATTTTGTATTTAATTTCTTCTTCGTAACTTCCGTTTTCTAAAATAATTGATATTATTTGTTTTGCTTCTTTATATTCGTATATTTTAAATGGATAGTCTGCAAAATTTTTTTCCATTACTAAAACAAATTTTTCGCTAGTGTTAAATTTATCATCCACTTGTAAATCTTGTCCGCCGATTTCAAAATATTTAATTCCGTATTTTTCAAGGTAATTTATTGTCTCATTTAATTCTTGAGAGTGCCAAATAGAATTTTTAAAATCATTTAATTTTTCTGGGTAAAGCATCCCTTGGTCGAAATATCCCCAAGTTTGACTTTGCCAAGGAAATTTATAATTCAATGTTTCAGAATAAATGTATCTTGATGTTCCAAACCTGAAATTTGAAAATGAGTTTTCTAAGGGAAAATTTTCGGAGGAATAAACCGCTTGAATTATTCCGTATCTATCGTGGTCGCTATTGTAGCTATAATCGTTATAATTTTTATTTATTGAATTATAGTTCCAAACAAGAGCGACAATCAACAAAACGATTAAAGTATAGATTATTTTTTTATTGTTTTTGAATCTTTTAGAAAAAATTGTTCCAATAAAAACGCAAGAAATTATTGCAAAGGGCAAAATAAATCTTATTGCTCCAATTCCGGTGGGGTAATATTCTCCTAAAATTCCTTTTAATAATAGAAATGTTGCAATTGAGGAGAGTGAAAGAAAAATAATACTTTCGTCTTTTTCTTGAAAATATTTTAATATAAAAAATAATGAAAATAAAAATAATCCAAATAATATTCCTATCTCTCCAGGAGATCTTCCCCAAATGGTATATTTTCCAAATCCGAATAAGTGATATAAGGAAGGAATGTAGCCTATTCCATCTCCGACAAAACTTTCTGATTTGGATAAGAAGGGTAAAAACCAAAAGCAAGAAATTAATGTTGGAATTCCTAAAAATATTAATCCCTTTTGAATTGTTTTTTTAATTGAGAATTTTTTAATGTAGATATGGACAAGAATTCTTAATCCGATTAAGAAAAACAAAACGAATGCCATAAAAATGTGCGTCAAATAAGCAAGGACAAAGAATGAAGAGTAAATTAAAAAATTATATTTTTTGTTTTTTAAAGATTTTTCAAGGAAAAGCAAGGTAAATGGAATCGTAAAAAGTCCAAAAACATAGGGAGAATTTCCCACAGAAATAAAATAATAAGAAGTGCATAAAACAGAAAGAAAAAACAAGGAGAAAATTAGGGAGTATCCTTTGTTTTTGCAATATTCATAAATTAATAAGAAGATTCCTAATGATGTTAAAAATATGCTTAAAAATTGTAAAAAATTTGCTCCAAACAATATGTTGTTAAAAAAAGATCCCGCTTGATAGTAAAGGGGAGAATAATAGGCAAGAAATGGTGCGCCGTTGTACCATGCTAAATCCCAACTGACACCTAAACCAAATTCTTTTAGATAAGATATTTTACTTAAATGACCAAGGGCATCTAGCCCAAGAGGTTTATTTGAAAATAATGGATTAAAATATAAAATTAAAGAGATAGAAAAAATTAGTAAAAAACTAGTTAGAAAAATAAGTCCTTCTTTATTTTTTATTTTGAAAAAGTCCATCTTTTATTGCCTACAAAATTTATTATTAGTGAAATTCCTATTGCAAGTATTTGTGAAATAATATAATAGATTCCTAAAACATCTGTAAAAATATAAAGGAATAACAAGTTTACTAAAAGTGCGGCAATACTAACTAAACTAAATTGTAAATATTTTTTTCCAATTTTTTCTCGCACATTTTCTTTGAATGTCCAAATTTTATTTAAAATGAAATTACTTGTCATAGCGATGATAAAAGAAAATATTGCAGAAATAAGATAGTGTATTCCAAATTTTTCAGTAAAAAAATATAGGATTCCAATATTTATTAAAGTTCCAATTCCTCCTACAATTCCGAATTTTATAAATTCTTTAAATAATTTTTTTTTGTATTTTAAATAACCTGCTAAATTTTGGAGATAATAAAGAATCTCTTTTGTTCCGGCTTTACTTTTTCCTTCAACTCTGTTTATGAAAGTTATTGGAATTTCTTTTATTTTTTTGTATTTTCCTTTAATAATTATTTCTAATAAAATTTTAAATCCTTTTGGATTTAAGTTAACATTTTCTATTACTTCTTTTTTAATCATAAAAAATCCCGTCATCGGATCTTTTACTTTTGTATAAATTCTTGAAAATAGCGTTGCGGTTTTAGACATCAATTTTCTTTTAAAATTCCACCCCTCTATTTTTCCTCCTTTAATGTATCTACTTCCAATGGTAAAATCTGCGTCATTCTTTTCAATCGTCCAAAAGAGTTCTTTTATTTTTTCTGGAGGGTGGCTTAAATCTGCATCCATAACGCCAAAGACATCTCCTTTTGCAATCTTCCATCCTTCTAAAACTGCGGAAGAAAGTCCTAATTTTCCTTTTCTTTTAATAAGTTTAAGGTTTTCTTGTTTCTTTTTTAGTTCTTCTATTATGTTTGCAGTTCCATCTGGAGAATTATCATCAACAATAATTATCTCTCCATCTATTTTACTTGCTTTAAATTCTTCCTGAATTTTTTTAATTAGTTTTTGAATATTCTCTTTTTCGTTGTATGTTGGAATCACTAAACTAAGTTTCATTATGTTTAAATTGGTGATTTAAGGTTTATAATTTTAACTGAATTTTAGAATTTTTTTATAATTATTTTTTTGAATGTATGTGGAGAACTTTTTTTTAACTTTTTTTGTAATCTGAGATTGTAGGGAAAGGATTAAATTTATTGCTGAAAGAGAATTGGGGAAAAAATTTAGATCCAACTGCGAACAACGCTTTAGAAGCGTGAACTTCCATAGAATTAAACATAGGTGAAAATCTG
>CAZLZF010000013.1:6340-13710 GCA_964563945.1 Candidatus Woesearchaeota archaeon | reverse complement strand
AGAATTTATATTTATAAATGTTTCGATGATTTTGTAATAATTTAGTTTGTCGAGGACATTACAGATTATCTAATGGTGATTTAATAAATTACTACTTAACTTCACCTAACAAAATTATTGAAAAATAAAAATCATAGAACAAAAGATTTATTTTTTATATTCTTCAAATTGGTCTTTTGGAAAATATAACTTTTTTCCGTTCACTTCAACACCAAATAAAATTTCATCTTTTAAAACGAAAAAGCTTGACCCAAGAAATCCTGGAACTTTCACTCTTCTTTTAAAAGAAAAAATAAACCTTTGATGAAATTTAATTCTTTCTCTAAACTCGTGCAGCTAACTGCACGAATAATTATTCATAATTTAAGAAAGCAAAATTATTATTCTAGACTATCGGATTGACTTTTGACGCAAAGCCTTAAACTAGAACAAATATTTAAAGATTATTATTTATTTTAATAAGGCTAAAAAAGAAATATTTATATAATTTTTATTTTTGAAATTCACATGTTAAACGAATTAGAAAAGTTAACAATAAAATTATGTGAAAAACTTCCATTAGATATTACCTTCTACGAAATAAACGGTTTTTGTACAAAACCAAATGAAGATTGCGATTACTGCGAAAAAAGAAAGGATGAACTTTATTTGTGTAATAAAAAAACATACATTTCAAATAAAGAGTTAAAATTTATTTAACCATATTAAAGAAATAATATGAAACTTAAAAGGAGTAACAAAAATAACATTTAAATACTAGAAACGCATTATAAGAATATGAAAAAAATCTATAGAGGAATATGGGCAGATAAATTAGAAAACGGGCAAGAACTACCTGTAGGAGGCTCAATTTTTAATGATGAATTAACAACAAAAATTTATTTAGATTTTGATTTTTTTAATAAAAAATTAGAAAACTATTCTAACCCCGAAAAAATGTCTATCGGATACAAAGAAAGCGAAGCCCCATTAAAAGATTGGTTATCAAAAATCAACTCCGATTTTGATCCTTATCTTTTTTTTGTTACAAAAAATGTTCAAAAAAAAGTGGAAAGATTATTAGAAATCGATAAAACCAAAGAAACAAGAGCCGTAGATAGAATGTTAAAAATAGAGAAAGGAAAAAGGAAACTAACCGATTTAATTGGAACATCTATGTGCGCCGAACAATCTGCACTAGGAAAGTATTTATTACAAAATATTCTAAAGGAAGGATATTTCTCTTCATATATGGGCGGAGTAGAAAGTTTTGATCCAAAAGCATATCTGGAAAACCACTCATTTATAATAATTAAAGACCCAAAAGAAAAAACATATATTTTTGATATAGCCAGACCAAATCACAGAAACGATCTACAAAGAATATTAAATCCAAAAGTTCCATTCAATTATAATTTATTCAAAAATACGAAAAATTTAGTTGTGGAATCAGAAGAAGTTTTCAGAAAAGACAAAGATTATTTTGGAGTAGGAAACACTCTTTCTGATGAAGCTCCAAAAATTATTTCTTTTTAACAATTCTTTCTGTTTTAGAAATTGCAATTCTTGTTTTTATTACCGTATCTGGATTTAAACTAATAGAATCAATTCCACATTCAACTAAAAATTGAGCAAAATCTGGAAAGTCCGAAGGTGCTTGCCCACAAATTCCAATTTTCTTTTTATGAAGTTTACATTTTTTTATAACTTCTGCAATAAAATTTTTCACAGCAGGATTTCTTTCATCATAAATACTAGAAACAATTTGAGAATCCCTATCAAGTCCCAAAACAAGTTGAGTTAAATCATTGCTACCAATAGAAAACCCATCAAAAATCTTAGCGAATTCGTCGATTAAAATAACATTTGAAGGAATCTCGCACATCATATAAACTTCCAAACCTTTTTTACCTCTAGTAAGTCCATTTCTTTTCATTATCTCTAAAACTTTTTTACCCTCTTCAACAGTTCTACAAAAAGGAATCATAATCTTAACATTTTTTAATCCAAATTCTTCACGAACTTTTTTTAATGCCTTACATTCCAATGCAAAACCTTCCTTGTATCCTTCTTTATAATATCTTGAAGCTCCTCTCCAACCAATCATCGGATTTTCTTCTTTAGGTTCATACTCTGTGCCACCAATTAAATTTGCATATTCGTTGGTCTTAAAATCACTTGTCCTAACAATAACATCTTTTGGATAAAAAGCCGAAGCAATCATTCCAATTCCCTGTGCAAGTTTATCAACAAAAAATTCTTTTTTATCTTTATATCCGAGAGTAATTTCATCAATTTCTTCTTTTAATGATTCGTCTTTAATTTTATTATAGTTAATCAAAGCCAAAGGATGAACTTTTATTTGCGAACTTATTATAAATTCTTCTCTTGCAAGTCCGACGCCGTCGTTTGGAATAAAACTTTGATCAAACGCCGACTCGGGAGAACCAACATTCATCATAATTTTTGTTTTTGTGCTTTCTAAATTTTTTAAATTATGTTTTTGTATTTCAAATTTTAAAATTCCTTCATAAACAAAACCTTTTTCGCCCCCAGCACAACTTACAGTTATTTTTTGTCCTTGTTTTATTTTTTCTGTTCCGTTATTTGTTCCAACAATACAAGGAATTCCAAGCTCTCGAGAAATAATTGCAGCATGACAAGTTCTTCCACCACGATTTGTAACAATTGCCGAAGCTATTTTCATAATTGGTTCCCAATCCGGGTCAGTCATATCTGTAATTAAAACATCTCCTTTTTTAAAACGATTAATCCCCGAAGCATCTTTTATTATATTTGCTTTTCCAGCGCCGATTTTAGAACCAACACTTCCACCAGAAGTTAAAACTTTTCCCTTCCCCTTCAAAACATATTCTTCTAAAACATTTTGATCTTTTTGACTAACAACCGTCTCGGGCCTTGCCTGAACAATAAATAATTTTCCAGATTCACCGTCTTTGGCCCATTCCATATCCATCGGCTTAAATTTATTCGCCTTCTTACTATAATGATCTTCAATAATACACGCCCAAGAAGAAAGCTCTAGAATCTCCTTATCTTTCAAAACAAAATTTTTTCTATCGTCTAAAGGCACTTCAACATTTTTTGTAAATTTCGTTCCATCACGAGAATAAACCATTTTAATTAATTTATCTCCTATTTTTTTGGAAATAATTGGCTTATATCCTAATTTTAAAGTCGGCTTATGAACATAATATTCGTCAGGATTTACCGCACCCAAAACAACATTCTCTCCCAAACCATACGAACCAGTAATAAAAACTGCGTCTTTGAATCCCGACTCAGTATCGATAGAAAACATAACTCCTGAACAAGCCAAATCACTACGAACCATTTTTTGCACGCCAATTGAAAGAGCGATATTAAAATGATCAAAACCCTTATCAAACCGATAAGAAATTGCTCGATTAGTAAATAAAGATGCAAAACATTTTTTACACGATTCCAATAAAAATTGATGACCGGAAATATTCAAAAAAGTTTCTTGTTGACCCGCAAAACTTGCATCCGGTAAATCTTCAGCCGTCGCCGAACTACGAACAGCAACATCAACATCCTCTTGTTTGTATAATTTACTTAATTTATCGTATGCTTTTGTAATTTCTATAGAAAGGTCATCTGGAAAATTTGCCGAAAGAATTATTTTACGAACTTTATTTCCTCGCTCAGATAAATTTTTCATATCGTGAGTATTCAAATCCGAAAGAACTTTTTTTATCTGCTCTTTTATTCCTGCACTTTCTAAAAAGTAACGATAAGCATGAGCAGTTATTGCAAAACCATTTGGAATACGAACACCTTTTTTAGAAAGCTCTCTATACATCTCGCCTAAAGACGCATTTTTACCCCCGACAATAGGAACATCTTCGATGGATAATTCATCAAACCAAAGAATATTTTTATCTCTTTTATCCATTTTAACCTCTTATAATTTAAAAGAATTTTAATCTATATAAACTTAGCTGTTATATTTTTTTTTGATATTTTTTTATAAAGATATTACCATCCAGAGACCTAGGTAGAATCATGACATTCTCTTGAGAATCTATTTTTCCATTTAGTTTAATTGTATTTTCCATCACTGCAATTTCTAGTAAAATATATTTTTTAAATCTTGTAAAAAAGAAGTATCTCCATTAGGTGACCACAGTAAAAGATTATTTATTTTTTGTGGACACCTTCTTAAGTGTCTTCTTATACTGACTAATTAAAAATTCTAAAGTCGGTTTTAGTTCGTCTTTATTTGAATATTCCTGTAAAGTTTTATAATATTCTGCTCTATCTTCAAGCAATATATTTATCGGAGGGTAATTATTTTTTAGAAGAATAAAATTTAACAATAATCTTCCCACTCTACCGTTTCCATCTTGAAATGGGTGAATATGCTCAAATTGATTATGTAATATTGCAGCTAAAACTAAAGGTTTAAACTTTTTTTTGTTTTCCTTGTACCAAATAACAAAATCGCTAAGAGATTCATGAAGCTCTTCTTTTGGAACTCCTGAATGAAGTATTTCTCCTCTTGAATTTGCAACAACAACATTTACTTTTCTAAATTCTCCAGCAAAATCTTTAGATCCAATAAAGCACAGCTTATGAAGTTTTAATAAAAAATCTAGAGATAAATCTTCCTTTGTTTCTCGAATATATTTTACCGCATTTGCAACGCCTTTTGTTTCAATTTCTTCTGAATTTTCTAATTTCCTTTTATTGAGAATTTCTGACACTTCTTCTTTGGTAATTGTAGAACCTTCAATAGCATTGGTGTTATACACAAAATCCTCTGTAAAATTTTTCCATTCATTCTCGCTTAAATGAGAAACCGTGATTTGATTATTGTACTTATTTAACACTTCTAATTGTTTTTTTGTTAATGTAAAAGAAAAAATACTAGTATTAATTTCTTTTAATAATTCCAAAATTATTTTTTCTGCTTTTTCTTGTTTTGTTTTTAATTCTTCTTTTGAAAGATTCATTCCTAAATATCTTCTTATCTTGTTTACATTATTATTTTCTCTATATGAATGAACAAGATAATATTTTACATTCTTATTTACAACTCTTTTTTCAATATACATACTATTTCTAAGGTGCCCACATTTATAAATATTACTTTTTTGTGGTCACCGAGGTAAAATGCACTATTCAGTATACTTCATTTTAACCGCTCATAAAAACCAACTTTTTTATAAAACGCCCCGACAGTAAAAGACCCAATTGTGGCATCGGACTGGACGTTGCTTAAAATTTTTATTTTACCTTCTCGAAGTATTGGTTTTTCCATCGCTGTTGTGTGTGATGGGATGATTTTTAAATATTGTCGAGAAGGAGAATATGGTTTAATGTTTTTTTAGGGTAAAAAATATATCTGGATTTATTTTAAATTATCCAGCTTAAAAATTTTTGAGAGATATATGTTAGAAGAATAAAAAATATTGTAAACAGAATTACGAATCCGGCTCTCCTATTATTTGTGTATTTTTTACCTCTGTAATGAATCCAAACAAATGGGATTATTAGAATCGTTGCGATAGAGTATATTATAAAAAAACAGATTATCTTAGAACCATTATACAATATCCCGAATGGACTCACTATTAAAAAATAAAATAAAAATGTAGGTAGAAGAGCTATAATTAAAGAAATTCCAATAATTTTTATGAAGGATGTGCTTTTTTCTAGTTCTTGCGATTGATTGGGTGTTGAATCAAATTTAGAAGCATAAGTTGCGATTGAAAAACCGATTAATGTTAAAAAATTCCATAAACCTAAAAAGGTAAGTTTTATTTTTGAAACCGATTCATTTCGGAAAATAATCATACCTGAGAATAAACTTGCTAAACACGAACACAATATAAAAAATACTAAACCATAGAATTTTCCAAATTTATTTGCAAAATTTGTAGCCCTTACTTTTATTGGAACGGAGGATTCTATCCATAAATCTTCAGTTAAATCTTTTGATGAGGAGTTAATCTTAATTTTTGTGTATTTGACACCCTTTACATCAAAACCTTTTTCTGAATAATATCTCGAGGGTTCTAAATCATATCCGGTAAAAAATTCTTTTAAACTTTCTGGAGTAAATAATTCGTTTTGAAAGAAATAATTTACTTCGGTATCAGATTTTATTTTATCATATAACTCTGGTGTAACATAATCTAAAACATAAATTATCGCTGGAACTTTTTTATCTTGATAAACAGAGGTCGGCTTTAATGGATAATAAATTTTATCTGTTGGAAAAGAGACAAAAACCCCGATTGTTCCTCCTGTCCACATTCCTAGACGATATTCATACCCCTCATTTCTTTCATTTAAAAATTCTTGAACATCAGAAATCCAAGAAATTACAAAAGAATAATCTTGACCAATATATTCATCTAATGTTTCTTTTGAATCTTGTGTTAAAGCTAAACCTTTTGAATTAATATAATTTGTTAGTGAAGAACCGTCTACGGCAGAAACCAATTCGGTCGTAAGTCCCATTTTTTCAATGCTTTCATAAACGTTTACTCCAGATGATTCTTTCATGTTTCCCACAAACATCGATTTCATAATCAAAATAGGAAAAGTATATATTTGAGTCAACCTCATTGCATTGAAAACTTCCGAAATAGATTCGTCTGCTTTTTCTTGAATATCGTATCCAAGAAGTTGAGGAAATCCTTTTAATATATTTATCGTTGTTTTATCTGGGCTAGCCGGAACTGGAAAAATCCAGACCGCTTTCTCTCCAGTCAATCTACCTGGTTGAATAGCCAAAATCATATTTTGATATCCCTCTTGATAATTAATTGCACAGAATTGCTGTTCTTCCGAAGACAACCTCCACATATCTTGGTCATAAATATGAACAAATCCATCTGCAGAGAATACTGGAATAAATAGAGAAAAGAATAAGGTGATTGTAAGAAGTAAAAATATTTTTTTCATAGTATATTCTCTTACGATTAGTTAATTAACTTAGTATATAAAAGTTTTTGAAGTTTCAGCATTTTAAAAAAAATTATCTAACAATATAAAGTATCTTTATGTTTTTAGGGATCAATCTTCATAATACCCTCCCAAGAATTTTAATTAAAAAAATTATGGACAAACTTGTAACAAGTGGATTCTCACGAAAATCACTGGAATATTTTACGCCCCGACCGAGATTCGAACTCGGGTTACCACCTTACTCCAAAAAGAAGTTGCATTGAGATGCAGTAGACTTCTTCTCTTTTATGAGATTCGTTCGCTTCTTTGTGAATGATGTTGGATTTTCAAAAAATTTCTAATCCGACAATTTTTGAGAGGGTGGTGTCCTTGGCCTCTAGACGAACGGGGCTTATTATTCTACAAAAAAGAAATAGTAAAGTCAGTTTAAA
>CAZLZF010000013.1:0-6240 GCA_964563945.1 Candidatus Woesearchaeota archaeon | reverse complement strand
CTAGACGAACGGGGCTTATTATTCTACAAAAAAGAAATAGTAAAGTCAGTTTAAAAATATTTAGAATCTCTGTGCTTGAGAAGATTCTTAAAAAGAAGAGGAAGAATTAACTAAAGAACTTGTTTTAGATGAAAATTTTTTAAATAAATAAAAAGAAATTCCAAAGATTAAAACAATTCCAACAAAAATAGATCCAAATAATAAAAATTTTCCAACATTATTTTCCGAATCAAAACCACTACAAGAATTTGAACATCCATTAAATCCTTCGTCATTCCAACCAAAATTTTTATCACAAAAGTTATCTACTCCAAAATAAGTAGAACTATCGACGTAAATATCTTCTGAATCGCTATTACAAAAAGAACTTTTTTCTATATTAATATTAGAACTATTCATTAAATAAATTCCAAAATAAAAATTATTTAAATTACAATTTTTTAAAGAAAAATTATTCACTCCATTTAATCCAATTCCAGAAGAACCTATATAATTTTTTCCAGAAATTTCATGCCCTGCACAATCAATTGTGACACCATCAGAAACGATAGTAAAACAAGCTTTCTCGGCATTCAAATCTCCGTTTAAAATGCAACTCTCACTAATTGTCTCTCCACAAATAAAAGTTTTTGTTGCTCCAACACAACCAATTTTAACTGAAGATATTTCTTTAGAAGAATCAATTAATTCATTAACAGAAGAACATTTAAATTCACAACCTTGTGCGGTTTTCGTATTTGAAACTTTTCTACTATCACACGTATTTTTATCTTCAAGATTCTCTAAAGAATTCTCAAAAAAATATAAATCCTCTCCTTCATTAAAACAAATATAATTTCCTTCAAGTTTGTTATTATTTGAATCTATAAAACTAATTCCATCGTCCCCATAACTATAACTTTTTTTAATTCCATTATAAATAATCTTATTATCTTTAAATAAAGAATTGGAAACAGATTCTAAGGATATCCCTGTTGCAAAATTATTTGAAAAAATATTTCTTTCAAAAACCAAAGAATCCGAAACAAAAACAAAAATACCCTGACGAGAATTCGATGAAAAGTTATTATCAAAAAAAGAATTTTTATCTGCATATTCTAACTGAACCCCTGCATAATCGTTCTCGATAAAAACATTATTTGAAAAAGTATTTTCTAAAGAAGATTCCCCTAATTCTAAACCAAAACGAGAGTTCGATTTTAAAGTATTATTCTTAAAAACATTTTTTGAAGAAGAACTAAAAACAATTCCACTTCCAGCATTTTCAGAAAAAATATTATTTTCAAAAACACCTCCAACGCAATTACTAATTATTGCCCCATCATACAAATTTTTAGTTAAAATATTTTCAATTAAAGAAACTTTTCTATAAGCAGAAACAGCATACTCAAAATTAGAAATTTTACAATTTTTAATAATGCTCCCAGACTCTGCCTCGATACCATATCCCTGTCCTTCTCCAATAATAGAATGTCCTTTACAATCAATCACAATTTCATTCGAAATAACATTAAAACAAGTATCTTGCGAAGTTAAATCTCCATTTAAAACACAACTTTCATTTACATCTTCTCCACAAACAAAAGTTTTTGTCTGTCCAACACAACCCGAAGAGGAAACCAAACCTACGGCAAATAAAAAAATAAAAATAAAAAACACACTTTTCATATAAATAAATAGATAATCCTCTTTAAAAATATTACCAATTAAGTTTATCTCATCCTCAAAATAGAATCATAAAGATTTTTTAAAGAATTAAACAACCCCCCACAATGCTCCTTATTTGCTTCAAATATTTTTCTTGCTTTTTCATAAGAAGAAAGTGCCTCTCCTTTTTTACCCGAATAAACAAAAGAATTTCCTTGCTCAATTAATTTTCTTACTTCTTCTCTTAAAGAATGCTTTTTTTCTTGATTACTCTTTATCATTAGAGAAACTAAAAAGTAAAGCACAACTAAAATTCCTATGCCCAAAATAGAAATAGCAGAAATAAAGAAAATTCTTCTTTTAGAAGGATCAAAAATAGAAAGAATTTCATTTGGAATAGAAACAAAAGGAGTCTCTTCGTTATTTTCATTATTTGAATTAGAAGAATCATCTATTATTGGAGAACCTTTTCCGAGAGATTGAGTTAAAACAGAAACCTCATCGGAAAAAATATTTTCAACACGAACATAAAAATCATTTTCTCCATTGCTATCCAAATCAAAATATTTTTCTTCGCCAACACTCAAATTAAAATAAATTGGCTCACTTCTGACAATAAAATATGCTCTATTTCCAGAAATACGAACAAACTCTAAATTATGTAAAGAAGAATCTTTTAAGAAAAATTCGATTTTATCTCCTTTTTGCAATCTATTTGTTCTTTGAGTAAAAGAAGAAGTAAAATCTAAATGAATTGTGTTTATACTAGAAGAAGAACCTCCCGAAGGAGAATTTCTATTTACGGAACAAGATTGAGATTCATCGGGTTTGTTTAACAGACTAAGACAATTATTTGAATCGGTGCAAGTTCTATTCTTAAATCCACCAACACAAGAACTCCAATCTGTGCAAGACCAATTTTCTATACAAGAGTAAGTGCATCCAGCAACTCCTTCATCATTCCAATCAACAGAAGAATTACAGATATTGTTTATTCCTATATTTTCAAAAGAATCTTCAGAATAAATATCATTAACATAATTATTATCAAAAGTATTTTCTTCTAAAACATTATTGTTAGAAGAAGAATTAAATAACAATCCAAATTCAAAATTTTCTGAGATATAATTTAAATTGAAATATCCGTAAGAAGAATTTAATAAATGAATTCCTCCAAAAGAATTTAAAAAAACACTATTCTGGATAAAAGAAGAGCCTTCTGAAAAAAACGAATTTATTCCTACATTCCCATTATTTGAAATAGAATTATTTAAAACCGAATTATTATTAGAAAAGAATAAAGAAAGACCTGCTTCAGAATTATTAAAAATAAAATTATTTACAACGGAGACATTATTTGAATCAATCACCTCTATACCTCTTCCAGAGTTTTCAAAAACAGAATTGTCCATAATAAGGAGATTATTTGAAATATGACATCTGATTCCGCGAAAAGAATTATTAAAAATAAAGTTATTTAAAATAGAGTTATTATACGAAAAATCTGAAGGGCGAACATAAATTCCATAATGATTATTAGAAAAGGTATTATCTAAAAGAGAATTATTATTTGAATCTCCTAAATAAACTCCAGAACTAAAATTAGAAATGACACAGTTCTTAATTTGAGAATTATTTGAATAATCCAAATCAAAAGCACTTCCACCACCATTTCCAATAATAGAATATCCCGCACAATCTACGACAATATTATTTGAAAAAATACTGAAACAATTTCCTTCCGAAGTTAAATTTCCATTCATTGTACAACTCTCAGTAATTGTATTCCCACAAGTAAAATTCGTTGTTGCTCCAACACAAGAAGAATACACACAACTTTCCCCACTAACATTGTACTCAAAATAAGTTTTATTTTCAAAAGTTCCGCAATTATTCTCGTCGTATTCAATCCAATAACGAGATTGATTCATTAAATTACTTTCAAGACAAGAAATATTTGTCCAAGCGGACTTTGTGGTATTGACAAGAGAAGAAGTGCATTGATATAAATTATAAATATATGCTGAACCGCTATAACTTCCTTTATCATCATCCCAATATGCTCCGACAATTACATCGTCACCAGAGATTGAAACCGAAGAACCAAAATGATCTGAAGCTGCTCCGTCAGATGCAAGAAGTTTATTTACTTCTTCAAATTGACCTGTTGAATTTTTCTGGAAAATGTATGCTGAACCTTTAGAATCGTCCCAAAATGCTCCGATAATTGCATAGTCTCCTGAAATTGAAACTGAAGAACCAAAGTAATCCCCTACTGCTCCGTCGCTTGCAAGAATTTTATTTATTTCTTCAAATTGACCGGTGGAATTTTTCTGGAAAATGTATGCTGAACCACTAAAACTTCCTTTATCATCATCTCCGTATGCTCCGACAATTGCATAATCACCTGAAATTGAAACCGAAGAACCAAAGTAATCCCCTACTGCTCCGTCGCTTGCAAGAATTTTATTTATTTCTTCAAATTGACCGGTGGAATTTTTCTTGAAGATATATGCTGAACCGCTAGCATCTCCTTTATCATCATCCCAATGTGCTCCGATAATTGCGTAGTCACCTGAAATTGAAACTGAATAACCAAAATAATCTGAAGCTGCTCCGTCAGATGCAGTAATTTTATTTATTTCTTCAAATTGACCTGTAGAGTTTTTTTTGAAAATGTATGCTGAACCGCTATTGCTTCCTTTATCATCATCTAAATATGCTCCGACAATTGCGTAGTCACCTGAAATTGAAACTGAATAACCAAAAATGTCTGAAGCTGCTCCATCAGATGCAAGAAGTTTATTTACTTGTTCAAATTGACCTGTAGAGTTTTTTTTGAAAATGTATGCTGAACCGCTATTGCTTCCTTTATCATCATCTAAATATGCTCCGACAATTGCGTAGTCACCTGAAATTGAAACTGAATAACCAAAAATGTCTGAAGCTGCTCCATCAGATGCAAGAAGTTTATTTACTTGTTCAAATTGACCTGTAGAGTTTTTTTTGAAAATGTATGCTGAACCTTTAGAGGAATCATCTACCCATGCTCCGACAATTGCATAATCTCCGGAAATTGAAACTGAATTACCAAAATTATCATCTATTGTTCCATCAAATGCAAGAAGCTTATTTACCTCTCTAGCAGAATTAAACTTTCCAATAAGAAATTTAATAGAATCATTAAAAACCTCTCCAGAAGTAGTGTTACAATAAACCGTTGGAGTAAATGTGTAAGTGAGATCGCCAAGATTCGAAGGATAATAAAATTGCCCTATATTCGCCAAAACACTAGAAGAATTTGTTTCTCCACCATTACTGCTATACCAACAACGATCAAAATCTGCCCCGCTAGTAGAATAAAAGAGATAACTTATTGAAGAATAAGCTCCATTTGAAACGGGATAAGTTATTTTAACTTCAGGAGAAATTAATTCTTCCAAACAAGTGGAATAAGTGCATCCTTCAAATCCAGAATCATTCCAAACAGAAAAACCACAACAAGCATTGTCTATTCCAATATTATTTAAAGAAAGATTCACAAAAATATCGTAAATAGAATTATTGTATACATTATTCCCCTCCAAATAATTATTTAAAGAATTTTCTCCAACAATTCCAGAATCACTCATATTATAAATAAGGTTAAAAGAAATGTTATTGTAATGCGAACCCGCTTTCAAATAAATTCCCGTTCCCGAATCGTTTATCGTATTGTTTATTATTTTATTTTCAGAAGAGGAAACCCATATTCCCCCATAAAAAGAATTGGAAAAAGAACTATCATTTATTGAAGAATTACTTCCAAGATTAACTCCAATAGGAAAACCATCCAGATTACAAGAATTTAAAGTAAAGTTATCTACACTAGAATAAATTCCGTAATAAACCTCTTCCTCAGAAACACCTCCAAATAACTTAAGACTATTTCCATTACAATCAATTACAATATCATCAGAAGAAATCAAAAAACAAGCATAATTTGGAGAGAAACTAGTAGAATAAATATCTGAACCAAAATAACAACTTTCTGTAACAAAATCCCCACAACTAAAAGAAGAAGTTTTTCCTAAACATTTTCCGGTACATTCTTCATTAAAATAAGGCGTAATCGATTGGCTAAAACAAAAATTTGAATCATAATAATCTCTCTCCCGAATAGAATTAAATCCATAATCTATACACTCTCCCCACTCGCCATATACCCAATTATTAACACATTGTTCTTGCGCACAAGAATAGGTGCATCCTTCTGTACTAATATCATTCCAATTAGAAGTAGAGTTACAATAATTTTCATCTCCAAAATCCAAGGAAATGCCTTCATAATTAATATCATTATAAAAATTTGAACAAAAAGTATTTGCAAATAGAGAATTATTTTTATTTGAATAAGACGAATAAAAACCCACTTGATTAAAACCAACCCTATTTGAAGTAAAATTATTTTCCTCGGAGCGCTCTAAATCAAATCCAGAATCTCCTCCATAAAAAATTGAATTTTTAAAAAAAGAGTTATTATTTGAAAGAATTAAAGAAAAACCTTCTTTATTATTACCCATCAACGAATTATTAAAAAAAGAATTATTTGAA
>CAZLZF010000012.1:9358-14117 GCA_964563945.1 Candidatus Woesearchaeota archaeon | reverse complement strand
AATATAAATTTTTTTAAATAAAACAAAATCAAACAAAAAAATATTTTTCTTTAAAAATCTTTTCCAATCGAAACCAAGGGGTGGGAGTCTAAACTTTTTTTATTTAATTTAAACATTTCTTTTATAAGTTTCTTTCTTTTTTCTTTTATAAGTTTCTTTCTTTTTTGTCTTTAAACATCAAAAGTTCTTTATTTTTCTTTTTTAAATCTTATTTAACTAATTATTTTATTTTTTAACTCTTATTTAACAAAATTACTTCATTTCAAAATTTTTCATTTTCTTTAATAGATGTTTTTAAATCAGTTTTATTTTATAGAAAACTTTATAAGTAAATTTAGAGTAATTAATTTATGGCAGATAAAATACCATATAACTTAATGATTGGAAAAATGATTGTTACAAAAGAGGGTAAAAGACTCGGATTTGTTAAAGACATTACTTTTGAAGCGAAATCAGGTGAATTAATTTCTTTAATCGTAAAAGAAGCTACACTTTATACAAAAAATCTTAATTTAGAAAAATCTTCTGATGGGGATTATTTAATTCCTTACGCTGCAATAATTGCTATTGGTGATTTTGTAATTGTTTCTGAAGAAGATTTAATTTAATTTTAAGTTGTTTTCAATTAATTTCATAAAAATTATTTATATTATTTATTGTCTATTCAAAAATTTATCTTTTTGTTAATTAAATCAACTTAAAAATTATTCTTTCTTTTTATTTTCTAGTTTAGGTAAAGAAATGTGGTAAGGAATTTTTAATTCATCTTCCATTTGAAGCGCTCTAACATTTGATTTAGTCAAAATTAAGTTAAAAATTATAAATTTAAATTCTTCAGGTAATTTTTTATTTTTCCATTCTTTTAAAATATCTTTAGATTCACTTTCTTCAGCTTTAATGACAAGTTTACCTTCAAGTTCTATTTTTGCAAATTCAGAATATTTTATAGAATACCCAAATTTTATCTCAAGAAGATCGCCTTCCATTTTCGATTTTTTGTCTTTTATCGATTGGATAGTCTTTAAATCAATATTTGATTGCAACTTAAAATCTCTGACTTGCTCTTCTTTTTTTTCTCCACAAATTTTTTCAAACTTAAAATCTATTAATCTCATAAACTATTAATTTAACTTACATTTTTAAATATTGCTGTTTTTGTTTAGGTATTATTAAAATGAAAATATCTGAATTAAAAAAAGAGAAAATTTTAAGCCAAATTGTCGATTTTTTATTTTTAAGTTTTCCAGAGCCAAGATTTACCTCCTTAATTGCTCAAGAGATCGCAAGGGACGAAGAATTTGTTAAAAAACTGTTAATTGATCTAAAAAGTAAAAAGCTAGTAAAAGAAGTCAAGAAAAGCCCAAAAGGTATAGATTATTTAAGAAGATCTCGTTGGAAACTTACAGATGAAACATATTCTATTTACAAGAAAGGTCAGCATTAATTGTTATTTTTAATCATGTTAATCTTTTTATACAATCAAGCTATTTTTATTTGATGGATAATCTAAAAGAATCTTTCAAAAAGGTGAAACAAGACTTTTTATCTATAGATGAAAAGATAAACCTCCTTTCAGATTCTTTATCCAAAACAAGAAAAGAACTTTTTGAAGTATGTGATATTTTAAAAGAAATGAATCAAAAGAACAAAGAGCTTGAGAATAAAAACACTTCTTTTGAAAATCAAAATAAAATGCTCTTAGAATTTATTAAAGAAACATCAAATTCAATAGATAAAAATACAAAAACTCTTTTTGAGTTATATTCTTTAATAAAAAATAATGGGTTTTTGGGTTTTTCTAATTTTCAACATAATTTAAAAGATCCAACACATTTTTCTAATTTTTCGACAGTTCCAACACATAATACGACAGATGCGACAGATATTAAGCCTTTAAAAGGTCAATTTTTAGGTATTTCCACTGGAAACGAAGGGGTTCCAACAGACAGACAGACAGACAGACAGACAGACCAACAGACAAATTTACACACAGGAAACGATTTTACAGGAGATTTTATTACTCATAATATTTTAAATAAAAGTTCGTACAATAATGAAGAAAAGTCGTTAAGGAATGCAATAAAGATTTTAGATTCATTAGATGGAATAAAAAAGGAAATTAGATTAAAATTTAAACGTTTGACCGAGCAAGAAATAACTGTTTTTTCGACGATATATCAATTTGAAGAAGAGAATTTGCTTGCAGACTATAAGTCTCTTTCTAAGAAGCTTAGTTTGACAGAATCTTCAATAAGAGATTATGTTGGTAGAATAATAAAAAAAGGAGTCCCCATAGAGAAGATTAAAGTAAATAACAAACAAATACAACTCCATATTTCTGAGGATTTAAAGAAAATAGCCACATTAAACACAATTTTACAGTTAAGAGAACTTTAATTTATCGTCGATAAAACTCTTTTTTTATTTTAATATTTTTATTATTCGTTTAAACGAATAAGTGTTCTCTCACTTTTTAATTTATTTTTATTTTATTCTTTCTTTTTTTATATTATTTCCCTCACTTTTTTTAGTATTTCTAGGTGATTCACTTTTACTAAACTCTTTTTTATTTTTAATTGTATATTTTTATTATTTTCTTCTTTTCTCTCACTTTTTTTATTAATTTTCGTCATTTTCTTGCTTTTTTTTGTCTTTTTTGCTTGAACTAACTCTCACTTTTGCCTTTTTTAGCATTTTTTCCTTGATTTCTTCAGGTATAAACACTCTTTTCTTGCCATTTTGCTCTATTTTCTCTGAAATTAACTCATTATTCTTCTGTTTTATGCTATTTATCTGTCCTCTTATGGTAGATTTTTCTTTGGAAAGCATTGCTGCTAGGTCATCATAACTTAGCTTTAAATCCGAATTTAACAATATCCAAATAATTGCTCTTTCAGTTATTGAAAAATTGTCTAAATTTGGTGTTTGGACAGCTGTTTGGACAGCTGTTTGGACAGGCAAAACAGCTGTTTGTTTATTCAACAGCACCCTGTTTGTTTTAAACGGCTGTTTAGGAGAAACATTTCCTAAAATAGAAATTATATTTTTTATTCCTTCCAAATCTTCAAATACCGTCGATAAGTCTTTTTTTATTTGTTCAATATCTTTTTGTTGAATTGTTTTTTCAGAATCAAGGTGTTTAATCCAATCAGAAATGTTTAACATATCTTTCTTAACACTCTCAAAGCCTTTTTTTGTTTCTTCTTTGATTGTATCAGTCTCTTTTTTCTTAAACCACCCAAACATGTTATTTATTATTTCCTTATCTTTATAAATGTTTTTATTTTTCTCGAGGATAAATTGTTTTTTCTATCTGTTGGATTATGTGTTGGATAAACAGCTGTTTGTGTTGGAAAACATCAATAAACAAGCTGTTTAAACAGCCAACAACAACCCTAAACAGAGAAAGGTTTTTTTTTGCAAATAATTTTTCTCGAGGATAAAATGGGTGTTTAAACCTTAAACAGGCTGTTTAAGACACATAATCCAACACATTTTTAACAAAAATTAAGTTTCTTTAACTAAGATTACCTAAGTGAAAGGTAAAGCAAAAGTTTATTATAATTATTATTTTATCTTAATTATGGATGTTGCAGAATCTTACATTGGAGTTACTGGTTTGACTAGTTTAGAAGAGGTTTTTAATGTTACAAATTTATTTGAAAAAGAGCTCCCTAAAAGTTCCACACATATTCCAATGATTGGTTTTTTAGTTAGCTATAAATTATTAAGCAATCTACCTATTTTGAATAGGAGGTATCCTTCTTTAGAGGTTCTTCCAAAATTAATTAATTTTTGTAAAGATAAAAGAGTATTTCCTACGATTCATTATAATTCTAAAGAGGAAGGTTTAGCTAAACAAATTAGTTCAATTTTTGGTAACAAAATTTATCAAGAAGGCCTTTGTAGGGGTTTGCAATTGAATATTCCTTGGCCAAGAATAGAAGAAATAGAAAAGATTAAAGAAAACTATCTAGAATTAAAAATAATTTTTCAAGCGTCAAAAGACGTTTTAAATTCCGGCTCAACGTCTTCAATTATAGAAAGAATTTCGGATTATAATTCTTTAATTGATTATGTTTTAATAGATCCCTCTGGAGGAAATTCCTTGGATTTTAATGAAGAATTTTCTTGCAATTTTTATAAAGAATTATTAAAAAAAATGCCTAAACTCAAAATTGGGTTTGCAGGAGGGTTAAATGGAGAAAATGTTTTTTTAAGAATGAAATCTTTAGAAAAAACACTTGGAAAAATAGATTTTTGTATTGATGCTGAAGGTGGTTTAAGAGACAAGATTTCTCCCGCTTATGGTGACGATTTATTAAATTTAAATAAAGTTAGAAGTTATCTCTCTGGAGCAAAACGAGCCTTAGTTAATTAATTTTTTTCAAAAGAAGCTTTTCCTAAAAAAGTTGTTTATCTAGATTATTTTTAAATCGAAAAAAGATTATTTAATTTAATTAAACAGTCTGTTCTGTAAATCCCATTATCTTTCACTAAGTTAACCTAAGTATAAATTTTTTAATTTGTCTTATTTTCTCTCTCTCAAAATATCTCTTTCTAGTGTCTTTTTTTATTTAGCCCTTTTTCATCTTTTGTTTCTTTTTAATTTCTTCTTTGGTTATTTTTTTAATTTTCTGCTTTTTTCCTTCTTTAGAGCAATTTTTTTCAATTTTTTGTTAAACTTCGCACAATATACATTGTGCGCACTATTTTAGCCCTTTTTTGCCCAAAAATGACTTTTTTTCGCCCTTTTTTG
>CAZLZF010000012.1:1297-9258 GCA_964563945.1 Candidatus Woesearchaeota archaeon | reverse complement strand
GAATCTCCAATAAATTTTTTTCTTTTTTCAATTTCTTTTCGCGCTTCAAAACTTTCCTTTCCAAAAGTTTCAATGAGCCAACCAATATTTTCTTTTTTCACTAAGTTACCTTCATGAACAAGTGTATTCAAATCACATTTCGCACAATCCATAAAACAGCTTAATTTAATTTCTCCTTCTTCTTGAATCTTTTCAATTGGAAACGCTTTACAAATTAAACTCCTATTTTTATAAATTCCACAAAAATTGTCCTTTGTTAAAAATTTACACGGATTTCCTTTCATCCCCCAATTTAAACAAACCACTTTTTGAGAAATTTTATCAAACCAGAGATTTTCTGGAACAAATTCTAAAAAAATTCCCTTTTCTTTTGCAATTTGGTTGTATCTTTCTTTTTCATCCAAAAAAATAGGTAATGTACCAAACGACCCAAAATTTTTGCAGCATTCCCCGCAATTTTTACAAGAAAATTTATTCATATGTTTTAAATAATCAGAATAAAAGAGTTAATAAATTCTTTTAAATGCATTGTTTATGCTTTTTGAAAAATATGAGATTTTATTAATTTTAAAATTCAAGGAAGCTTTTATAAATTTGATTTGGTATTATTTAATATGTTAAACAAATTGCATTTATTTTATTTTATTTTTTTATCAATAACTTTATTTTGTCCATTTGTTTTAAGTAATTCTGCATCTAATATTAATTCGGCGATATTAGAATTTCAATTAATAAATCAAGATGTTCGTGAGAGCATTCAAACAGTTTCCGAAGTTCGTTGCAATGGTGGTTGCCCAAAAGGATATATCTCTGCAAGCTACGGTGAAGATTGTGTTTGTATCTTGGAGGCATCTTTTGGAGAGTCTTCTAAATATCAACTTAAACGTACTTTTACTGATTCAGAAAGGAAAAACTGTCTCCTTAAAAAAAATGGATGTTGGGACTCTCGTCTAAGTTATTGTTTTTTTGAAGGAGATCGATTTAATGGCTCTTATTGCGGACTGGGTAGTTATTCTAAGAAAAAGGTTTCAGAACACGGGTGGTGGAAACAAAGAAAAGAAGGAGAATTTTGTATAAAAAATTTTAGTTGTGAATCCAATTTTTGTTCGAATAATACTTGCATACAAAATATTTTTTCTGTTTATAAAGAAAACTCTTTATGCAAAAGAATGTCAGGATGTTTTCTTTCAGATTTTAAATATGACTCCTCTTGTCTAGTTTTTAATTCTTCAATTCATGTATTTTTTAACACTTCTTGTAATCCAATTCCATTTAATTTTAGTTTGGCTTTTTTAGAAGGAGAAGGAATTTGTATTAATTTTGGTGAAAGATGGAACAATTCATACTGCGGTCTTGATGAAGAACTTTTTTCTCAGATAGGAGAAATGGGATTTAAATTTTCTCCACAAAAAGAGGAGTTTTCTTCTTGTAATAGCGATTTTGAGTGTAAATTTAATCGTTGTTTTAATAAAACATGTATTTCAAAAGATTCTGAAAATAAATTAGAACTGGAAAATTTAAGGAATGAAATTGAAATATTAAAAAAAGATTTAATCTCCCCTGATAAAAATGATTCTTCTTTAGCAAATATGGATGTAGAGAAGGTTTCTTTAAGTAAAAAAAGAAATTTTTTCTACAAATATTTTTGGAGATTCTTTGAAAAATAGCCCATTCCAAAAACCTTTAAAACTCTCTTATTCTTTATTTTCTCGTATTAAATTATTCTTATTTTTAAAATGTCAAAAGAAATTGTAATCAAAGGAGCAAGGCAGCACAATCTAAAAAATTTTGATTTGACTTTGCCAAAAGATAAATTTATAGTAATAACTGGGCTTTCGGGCTCGGGAAAATCGACTTTGGCTTTTGATACTCTTTACGCTGAAGGCCAAAGAAGATACATGGAATCTCTTTCTTCTTATGCAAGACAATTTTTAGGAGCGATGAGTAAACCAGATGTAGACTCAATCGAAGGACTCTCTCCTGCAATTTCAATAGAGCAAAAAACAACAAATAAAAATCCGCGTTCAACAGTTGGAACTGTAACAGAAATTTATGATTATCTTCGGCTTTTATTTGCAAGAATTGGAATTCCCCACTGTCCAACGCACAACATTCCAATTTCTTCTCAAACGCCTCAAGAAATTTCAAAAAAAATTTCACAAAAATATTCAGAGCAAATAACAATTCTTTCACCAATAATTCGTAAACAAAAAGGAACTTACGAGCAACTTTTCAAAGAGCTAAATAAAAACGGATACACTAAAGTAAGAGTAAATTCAAAAATTTATAGAACTGACGAAGAAATAAAATTAGACAGATATAAAATGCATAATATCGACGTTGTAATTGACAGAGTTTCTCCAAAAGATTCTTTTAGATTAAACGAAGCGGTAGAAAATGCCTTAAATAAATCAGACGGACTTTTAATTGTATTAAATGAAAAAGACGAAGAAGAACTTTTTTCTTCAAAAATGTCTTGCCCAAAATGTGGTTTGAATTTTGAAGAACTTCAACCAAGAATGTTTTCATTTAATTCTCCATTCGGAGCGTGTGAAGATTGCCACGGTCTTGGTGTAAAAATTGAATTTGATCCAGATTTAATAATTCCAGATAAATCAAAATCAATTATCGATGGAGCAATTGCATGTTATGGAAGAATGGACGGAACTTGGAGAAATCAACAATTAGCGTCAATAGGGAAATCTTGCGGATTTGATCTTTTTACCCCAATAGAAAAATTTTCCAAATCCGCTTTAGATGCGCTTCTTTACGGTTCAAAAAAAACAATAAAAGGAAAATGGGACAGCGGAGCATTAATGCATTTTGAAAATGGTTGGGAAGGATTAATTCCTCAGCAAGAAAGACTCTACAAAGAAACAACTTCCGAATATAGAAAAGGCGAGTTAGAAAAATTTATGCGTTCTTCAATTTGTCCAACATGCAAAGGAAATCGATTGAAGGAAAAAATTTCTTATGTAAAAATAAATTCTAAATCAATTGTTGATGTTGTAAATATGTCAATAAAAGATGCCTTAGACTTTTTTAAAAATTTAAAATTAACTCAAAAAGAAAGTATAATTGCAAAACAAGTTTTAAAAGAAATTTTTGATCGTCTTTATTTTTTAGATAATGTGGGACTTTCTTATTTGTCTCTTTCAAGAAATTCTGCAACACTCTCGGGCGGAGAAGCACAAAGAATTCGTCTTGCAACTCAAATCGGTTCAAATTTAACGGGTGTTTTATACGTTTTAGACGAACCCTCAATCGGACTTCATCAAAGAGACAATCACAAATTAATTGAAACATTAAGAAAATTAAGAGATTTGGGAAATACCTTAGTTGTAGTTGAACACGACGAAGATACGATAAAAGCGGCAGATTATGTTGTAGATATTGGGCCAGGAGCAGGAATTAATGGGGGGCATATAATTGCAAAGGGAACTCCCGAAGAAGTTTCAAAAAATAAAAATTCTTTAACCGGAAGATATCTTTCAGGAGAAGAATTTATTAATCCACCAAAAGAATATCGAGAAAAAGGCGCGCCAATTGTTTTAACTGGATGCCAAGAAAATAATTTAAAAAATATTAATGTGGAAATTCCTACGGGATGTTTAACTTTAATCACAGGCGTTTCTGGTTCGGGAAAATCTACCTTAGTAAATCAAATTCTTTACAAAGCGATGATGAAAAAATTGCACAACTCAAAAGAAATTCCAGGTAAATATAAAGCGCTTCATTTAAATGCGCCAATAGACAAAATTTTAGCAATTGATCAATCTCCAATTGGGAAAACCCCTCGTTCAAACCCTGCAACTTATATTGGAGTATTTGATGAAATAAGAGATTTATTTGCAACCTTGCCCGAATCAAAACTAAGAGGATATAAAAAAGGAAGATTCTCTTTTAATTTGCCCGGAGGAAGATGCGAAAAATGTTCTGGAGACGGAACGATAAAAATAGAAATGAATTTTCTTCCAGATGTTTATGTAGAATGTGAAGAATGTAAGGGAAAAAGATACAACTCAGAAACTTTGGAGGTAAAGTATAAAGATAAATCTATCTCAGAAATTTTAGAGATGTCTGTTGAAGAAGCAATAAAAACTTTTGAATTTATTCCCTCAATTAGAAATAAATTACAAACTTTAATTGAAGTCGGTCTCGGTTACATAAAGTTGGGTCAAAGTTCAACAACCCTTTCTGGAGGAGAATCTCAAAGAATTAAATTAACAAAAGAACTTGCAAAACGTTCTACAGGAAGAACCTTATATATTTTAGATGAACCAACGACTGGACTACATTTTCATGATGTTAAAAAACTAATTTCCGTAATACAAAGTTTGGTTGATAAAGGAAATACAATGGTTGTAATTGAACATAATTTAGATGTAATAAAATGTGCAGACCATATAATTGATTTAGGCCCCGAGGGTGGAGATGGCGGAGGAGAAATTATTGCAATCGGTAACCCGAAGGAAATTGCAAAAAACCAAAAATCTTATACTGGCAAATATTTAAAAAAAGAGTTAGCTAAACATTAGTATGAATTTAAAAAAAAGAAAAGGACTTCTTGAGCGTTTCGGAAATTTTTTAATTTTTCTTTTTCCATTTTTATTTTTTTTAACCGGAGTAATTTCTCTAATTAATGGCGCCTGGTTTGATCTTTTCTTTTGCTTTTTTGGTCTTTTATTATCTGCAATCCCTTTTCATATACAAAAGAAAACCAATTTGAATTTTTCTCTTTGGTTAAAAGTTTTTATTCTTGTTTTTATTTGGGCTTCTTTTACATTGGGAGAAATGGCCGGATTTTATGCACGTTTTTTTTGGTGGGATATGCTTTTTCATACTTGTGCAGGGGTTGTTTTTGGACTTTTAGCATTTAATCTATTTTATATTCTTAATAAAATTAATACTTCTTCTTTTATGGTTTCAAATTCTTTTTTAATTTTATTTTCAATTTGTTTTGCAATTTCTATGGGTGTTTTTTGGGAAATTGGCGAATTTATTTTAGATTTCTTTTTTAAGATGAATATTAGGTCAGATTTTATTGGAGAGTCGTTAGATGTAGACACAATGTTTGATTTGATATTTACTTTTATAGGAGCAATAATTGCAAACATTTTTGTTTACATTTATTTGGTTTCAAAGAACAAGAATCTTAAAACTTTTTTTAATAAATTAGTTCATTTTAAAAAATTTAAAGAAGCTTAGAAATCTTTTTTTTCTTAAAAAATTTTTTATAAACAAAGTAGATTGCAATTAGAGCGATTACAATATAGAAGAAATACGTTAGCAAAGAACCTCTTCCCGAATTCTTTGTGTGAACAAAGTAATCAGATTCAAAGCTAACTTTTTCTTCCTTAATCCTCCTTTCCCCAGTTAAATCGGTATAAGCAACATTAACTAAAAATTCTTTTGCTTCGATAGTTGTTTTAAAATCTGTAACTGTATCTTCATTCGAATCCAAATCTCCAATAATATTCTTGTTTGTTCCACGAACACTAATGCCTTCTTGTTTTGGTATCTCAATAGAAACTGCACTAACATCTTCTTTACCAATATTTAAAATTTGCAAATCTAATGTTTGTGTAGAATAATCATAATCTTTTACAAAAACCTCGAAATCTGTTTTAAAATCTTTAACTTCTATTTTAAATTGTTTTACAACATATCCTCCGAAAGCAGAAGAACGATATTTTATTTCAAGGATATTTTCTCCGTCAGAAGCATCGGCATCAACTAAAACCTTAAATGGCGCTTGAAAAAATGTTTTATAATCTTGATTGTTGTATGTTCCCGCTTTTATTTGATATGTTTTTTCTGAAGAAGGGTCCAATCTAAAGGGGAAAGATTCAACGAAAGATAATTCTACATCTTTGCAATTTGTAGATTCAATTCCATCTACTTGAAAAACTAATTTTAATAAGCTTCCTGGAACTGCAGGATAAGGATCTTGATTTACTAGAGAAACTTGAAGATTACAAGAAGGTGCTTTGTCAATTGAAGATAAAAAAATGATATTAACAAATAATAAAAAACTTACAATCACAAATAAAATATTTTTTTTCATAACTAATTATACCTATTTTCTTTTTTAAATCTTCTTATTTTTCAATTCTTTTTTGAAGATTTTTTATTTTATCTCTCAACATTATTGCTTTTTCAAAATCTAATTTTTCCGAGGCAATATCCATCTCTTTTGATAGTTCGATAATTAGATTTGGAATTTCTTTTTTGGGAATGCTTTTTACATCTTTTATTTCAAACTCTTTTTCTTTTATTGGTTTTAATATCGTTTTCGGTGTTATCTTATTTTTTTTATTAAATTCAATTTGAATTTCTCTTCTACGATTTGTTTCTTCTAAAGCAGATTTTATTGAGTCAGTCATGTAATCTGCATAAAGAAATACTTTTGAATCGACATTTCTTGCTGCACGTCCGATTGTTTGTATTAAACTTTTATCGTTTCTTAAGAATCCTTCTTTATCTGCGTCAAGAATTCCAACAAAACCGACTTCGGGAATATCTAACCCTTCTCTTAAAAGGTTTATTCCAACAAGGCAATCAAATTTTCCAAGACGAAGTTCTCTGATTAGTTCAGTTCTTTCTAATGTATCAATTTCCGAATGTAAATATCTTGTTTTTATCCCTTGTTCTGCTAAATAATCTGAAAGTTCTTCTGCAAGTTTTTTAGTTAATGTGGTTACTAAAGAACGATTTCCTTTTTTTGTTGCTTCTTCTATTTGAGATTTTAAATGAATAACTTGATCTTTTGTTTGGTGAATGTAAACTTCTGGATCAACCAATCCTGTCGGTCTAATTATTTGTTCAACTAATTGTTTTGAAATTTTTTTCTCATATTCTGCCGGAGTGGCTGAAACAAATATTGTTTGTCTCCTTTTCATTATTTCTTCAAACTCTTCAAATTTTAGTGGCCGATTGTCATATGCACTAGGCAACCTAAATCCAAATTCAACCAAATTCCTTTTTCTTGAAAAATCTCCTTTGTACATTCCGTGTATTTGGGGCACGGTTTGATGGGATTCATCTATTACAATTAAAGAATCGTCTTTAAAATAATCCATCAAAGTGTAGGGTTTTTCTCCAACTTTTCTTTTATCAAAAAATCGCGAATAATTTTCTATCCCCTTACAATATCCCGTTTCTTTGATCATATCAATATCATAAAGGGTTCTTTGTTTCAATCTATGTGCTTCTAAAAGTTCAAGTTTTGGGAGGGTTTTTTCCATTTCTTTTTTTATTTCTTCAATTGCCTCCGAAATTTCTTCTTCGGGAACCACAAAATGTTTTGCAGGATAGATTGCAAAATAATTATAATTAAATATTTTGTTTGTGGTGTTTTTATCCAATTCAGTAATTCTTTCAATTTCATCTCCGAATAATTCTATACGGATAATATTTGTAAAGTAAGAAGGAACAATATCAATTATGTCTCCTTTAACTCTAAATCTTCCCGGAACTAGTTCCGTATCGTTTCTTTCGTATTGCGAATTTATTAATTTTAAAATTATCTCTTTTCTTGTAATTTTTTGTCCAACTTCTAAACCAAATCTAAATTTTTCAAAATTTTCTGGTTTTCCTAAGCCATAAATACATGAAACTGAAGAAACAACAATTACATCTTTTCTACTCATTAGAGAAGCGGTTGCAGAAAGACGAAGTTGTTCAATTTTTGGATTTATTGCAGCATCTTTTTCGATATATTTTCCCGTTGTAGGAATATAAGATTCTGGTTGATAGTAATCATAATAAGAAACAAAATATTCTATTTTATTGTCTGGGAAAAAAGATTTTAATTCTTCGTAAAGCTGTGCCGCCAGAGTTTTGTTGTGTGCCAAAACTAAAGTTGGTTTTTGAACCTTTTGAATTACATTTGCAATTGTAAATGTTTTTCCAGAGCCCGTTACTCCTAAAAGTGTTTGAAACTTTTGCCCTTTTTTTAT
>CAZLZF010000012.1:0-1197 GCA_964563945.1 Candidatus Woesearchaeota archaeon | reverse complement strand
GAATACCTTCTTTTCACAACTTCATACATTGATGCAAAATCGTCGTTGCCTTCAAAAGAAATTTTGAATTTTCTATAATTGTTTTTATCTGGAACTCCATTTTTAAAATAAACCATAGAAGCAACAGTATTTGAACCAGAAATATGCGAAATATCAAAGCATTCTATTCTTGAAGGTAAAAAATCCAATTCAATTTCTTTTTTTAATTGTTTGACTTTGTTTATTCCTTGAAAAAAAGTTGATTCTAAATTTTCTTTTGCCAAGTCCAAAAGCTCTTTTTTCTCTCCTTTTAGCGGAATATTAATTTTAACCGATGAGCCTTTTTTTAATGATAAAAATTTTTTTAAAAGAGGAGTTAAATTTTCATTTAGAATTATTTCTTTAGGAATTTCGTTTTCTGAATAATATCTTGTAAGAAATTCTTCAAAAGAGTTTTCAAAATTACTAAACACAAATTCTTTTTTTTCCTCTAAAATTCCTTTTGATATTTTGAACATTATTATATAAATTTTTTCTTCCTCAATTTTATAATAAAAAATATTCTCGTCATAATTTTTGTTTCTTTGTGTATTTTGTTTTTCTTCTAAAAATTTCAAAGCAGAAATTTGATTTTTGTATTTTTGTGCTTCTTCAAATTCTTTTGTTTTTGATTTTTCTTTCATTTTTCTTTCTAAAATTTTTATTAGTTCATTATTTTTTCCCTTAAGAAAATATTTTGCAAGTTCAATTGTGTTTTGATATTCTTCTTTAGATATTTTATTAATGCAAGGAGCACTGCAAATTCCAAGAGAATATCTTAAACAAGCTCTTTTTGGAGTTTTTTTGCAAGTTCTTAATTTGAATATTTTGTTTGTAAGCGTTAAAACTTCCTTACGCGCAATAGAAGAGGTAAACGGTCCGAATAATTCTTTTTTATCTGATTTTTCTCTTGATAAAATTAATCTTGGGAAATTTTCTTTTGTTATTTCAATATAAGCATAAGATTTAGAATCCTTTAAGAGAATGTTATATTTTGGCGAATGTTTTTTTATTAAATTATTTTCCAATAAAAGTGCTTCCAATTCAGATTTTGTTATAATAAAGTCAAGCAAAAATGCATTTGAAAGCATCGCTTTTGTTTTTTCATCTAAATCTTTTTTTGTAAAGTATGAAGAAATTCTTTTTTTCAAATTTTTTGCTTTGCCTATATAAATTATT
>CAZLZF010000011.1:0-14159 GCA_964563945.1 Candidatus Woesearchaeota archaeon | reverse complement strand
TGCCGCTTCAAATTTTTTAGGAACAAAAAACCCATTAGAAAAAATAAGAAAAATTGCAAAATCCAGCGGATACATTCAGCCAAACAAAAAGAAAGGCTCCTACTTTTTAATAGACGGATGTCAATTTGCCCCACACAGTTTTGTAGATGTAAAAAAAATTGATGCTGACTTTTTTGCCTGGAGTTTTCATAAAATGATTGCCCCTTTTGGCGTGGGAGGACTTTACGCAAAAAAAGAACTTTTAGAAAAAATGAGGCCTTTTCTATATGGGGGAGATATGATTGCCGACGGAGAAGTAACTTTAAAAAAAGTAGGATACAATAAATTGCCTTGGAAATTTACTGCTGGAACTCCAAATATTATCGGAACAATACTCTCTGCTGAAGCAATAAGATTAATGATGGACTTTGCATTAAATAACGGAAAGAAAAAATATTTTTTAAAAAATCAAAGATTAGATAGAAGTGAAATAGAAAAGGCAATGAACATTATAGAAAATTATGAACAAAAATTAGCAAAAATAGCACTAGAAGAATTTGAAAAAATAGATTCGATCAAGCTTTTCGGACCAAAAGATTACAAAAAAAGAACGCCACTATTTGCCTTCGTATCAAAAGACGGAAAATTAAGCCCTTTCGAAATAGCAGAACGATTAAACAAATTCAAAATAGAATCAAGAGCAGGATGTCACTGTGCAACTCTTGCACATCATTTTTATGAATTAAATCCTCCAGCAAGTTGTAGATTAAGTTTTTATTTTTACAACACTCCTGAAGAAGTTATAAAAACAATAAGGACATTAAAAAAAATTTGTGATTAAAAAAAATAAAGAGATACAATTAATAAAATTAACTAAAAACATTTATAAACATTTGGAAACAAATATTTACACATGGAAACAAAATTAACCATACTAAAACCCTTTTTTGAAGAACCAGAAAGAAAATTTAGCATAAGAGAGCTTTCAAGAAATTTAAAAATAAATCACACAACAGTAAGACAATATCTAGAAAAATTACATAAGGAAGGTTTTTTATTGAGGAAAAAAGAGGGAGTCTACTCTTTTTATAATTTAATTCTGAATAAAAAAACCCTAAATTTAAAATTATATTATAATCTCGAAAAAATTCAAAACTCCAAGATAATTCAAGATTTAGAAAAATACTTCGATTTTCCAATAATAGTTTTATTTGGAAGTTATTGCACTGCTACAGACGACAAAACAAGCGATATAGATATTTGTTTAATTTCAAATATAGAAAAAAAATTTTCAATAGAAAAATACAAAAAAGAACTAAATCGAGAAATAAGCATTCATCATTTCACAAAAGATTCTTGGGAAAAAGCAAAAAAATTAAATCCGAATTTAGTGAACAACATTTGTAATGGGATTGTTCTCTCAGGAGAATTGGAGATAGTATGAGTTTTAAAGAAAGTTTAATTATTGGAAAAGTAAAAAGGGTAATTACAAATAAAATAAGAGCTTCAAGTTTATTTGATTCTTCAATCCAAGCAATTGAAACCGCAAAAACAATTCCTTTAAACACAAGAACTTCAAAATCTATTTTAAGAGAACTTTACGAGGGACTAAGAGAATATTGTGAAGCAATCGGTTATTTAAACGGATACAAATTTTTAGACCACGAATCAATAACCTATTTTTTAAAAGAGATACTTCAAGAGAATACACTATCAATAAAATTTGACAGATATAGAAAATTAAGAAACGGTATTAACTACTACGGAGAAAGTATAAACATAGAAACTGTAAAAGAATCTTTAATCGAAATTCCAAAAATAATAGAAGGATTAAAAAAACATTCAAAAAGAGTTAGTTAAACTTACTTTGAAAAAACTATATACTTTTCACTTCCAATTTCAAAAGAATCTAAAATTTTCCAATCCATTTTAGAAAGAAAATTTTCAAACCAAAATCTTTTTACTTTAAACGGTTTTCTTGAAACAAGACTTCGGGTAGCAAAACTAACTATCAACTTATCGACGAGTGGAACAATCTCTTCTAATAATTTTTTAGAATAATTTTTTTCAACCATCTCTAAAGAATCTAAAACTTTAAATAAAAAAACAACTTTTTTTCCTTTTTCAGCTTTTATAATTTTTAAAATAGAATCCAAATCAAATAAGCTTCCCTTAATTGCAAAAGCTTCAGAAAATTTTTCTTTTTTAAAATACTCTTCCATTAATTCTACCATCTGCCCAACAGCTTCAACTCCAAAATATTTTACATTAAAATTTTTAGTCAAATAAGGATAAGACAATCCGTTTATTCCCGCACCCAAATCAAAAAGAACACAATTTTCTTTAATTAGTTTTGAGTAAATTTCTTCATAAAAATCAAAGCGTTCCCGAGTAGAAATGTGCTTTTTTAAAATTTCGTCAGAAGATTTTTTTTTAAGTATATTTTTATTTAAAACTTTTGAAGATGTAAAAGCCAAATAAACTTTTCTTAAACTATCTCGAGTAAGCTTAATTTTATCTTCGGTAGAAATATCTCTTTTTTCATATAAGGAATAAATTTTTTCTACATCTTCTTTAGGTAAATCAGAAAACTCTTTTTTTAAGATTATTTTTTCGTAAATTGCTTTTTCCATAAACTTTAATAGTTTAAAATGGTTTAAAATTTTATGCCAATAAATGTAAATGACCCAGAATATGTGAAAGCCGAAAAAGATTTTTACGAAGCAAATAATGTAGAAGACCAACTTTTTGCATTAGAAAGAATGATTTCGCACGCACCAGCACATAAAGGAGCAGAAAACTTAAGACAGCAACTAACAACAAGAAGAAAAAAACTTGAAGCACAACTTGAAAAAAAGAAAAAAGTAGGAAAAGTTACAAAAGTCGGAATAAGAAAAGAAGACATGCAGGCAGTTTTAATTGGAAAAACACTTTCAGGAAAATCCTCATTAATAAATAATTTAACAAATACAAAGATAAAAACAAGTCATAACGAGTTTAATACAAAAAAACCAGAAATTGCTATGATGAAACATAAAACAACTCAAATACAACTAATCGAAAATCCTGCAATAAATTCTCAATATTACGATAGAGGAATCCCTCACACGGCAGACACAATAATTTTGGTTGTGGAAAAAATAAAAGACATTGAAGAACTGCTTAAAGAAACAAACAAACACCCTGGAAAAAAAATAATTGTTTTTAATAAAATAGATTTATTAGAAGAAAACCAAAAAAGAAAAATCAACGCAACACTCCAGAGCAAAAAATATAATTTTATTTTAATTTCAAATTACACCTTAGAAGGAATAGAAGAATTAAAAGAAAAAATATTTTCAAGTTTTGATATTTTAAGGATATACACTAAAGAACCAGGAAAAGAAAAATCGAATCGCCCAATGATAATGAAGCCAGGAGCAATGGTAAAAGATATCGCAGAGAAGATATTAAAAGGATTTAGCCAAAAAATAAAAGAAACAAGAATTTACGGGCCATCTGCAAAATTTTTGGGACAAACAGTTGGATTAAAACATAAATTAAAAGATTTAGACGTCGTAGAATTTAAAACAAAATAATTAATTATAAGCTAAAGAATGAAATTCCTTAAGTTTTTTATTCTCCCTAAAATTTTTAAGCAAAATATTAATTTCTTTTGCCACACCGACTTTAATATCTAGAGGATGAACTTTTTTTTCTAAAACATCTTTTTCAACTTCTAAATAATCCGAATAGATAAGATTACCTCCCCATTTCTCCGGACGTTCAACAATAAATTTTTCATTGAAATCATTTTTTCGAACAAAAATTAAAAATTTTAAAAGAGCCATAACCCCATTGTTTGAATCTCCTTCAATAAAATCCGCCTTATTCAAGAGAGACTCAACAGTTTTTTCATCATCCATCAAATCTATTTTGGTATTTCTTACACTCGAACTCATTTTTTCTCCAACAAGACCCCGAATCATAGGATTCATCAATTCAATTCTTGATTTATATCCGATTTTTGGCAAATACTCTCTTGCATAAACCATAATTTTTCTTTGATCAACGCCTCCAAATTGAATATCTACTTTAAGATATTCTTCGTCGAGAGCTTGCATTAAAGGATAAATCATTCCAGAAAGTTTAGGGTTATCTCCGAGTTTAACAACTTCTGCTGCAGAATGCTTCGCTTCATTTAATGTAGTCATTGTAGAAAGCTTCAATAAATCGTGAAAATACTCTCCATTTAATTGTAATTCGCTGCCTTTAACAAATTCAAGTTTAGAAACATCTACTTCAAGAGTTTTTAAAATTGTTAAAATTGCTTCTTGATAATAATTATATCTTTTTTCTAAAATGTCCCAAGGAACCCCATCAAGGGCGGCATGTAAATCTGCAAGTAAAATTTTAACTTTCAGTCCTGCTTTTAAAAAATCCGCAATTTTCATCATAGGAAAAAAATAAGCCAAAGAAATACTTCCAGTGGGCATCGTTCCCCAATATAAAGAAATCTCTTTTTTACTCTTTAAAAGATTCGCTAACTCTTCTTCGCTAATTACTTCTTGTAAATTTCTTGTGATTAAACTAAACTTTTCTTCAATTGATATTTCTTCCATATTTTAAATTAATTTTTTAACTTATTAAAGATTTCTAAACTACTCTACAACAAAAGAACAGGTAGGATGACCCATTGCACGACATTTCTTCTCTACACAATTGACATCCTTTTTAAAAATAAAAGAAAAAATGCCTGCAAGAATTCCTGCAACAACAATACAAACTGGTTTTTTGGATTTTCCTTTTTTAAGCTTAGCAAAAGCAATAGTACTATCCACAACCTCTATAGATGCTTTCTTACTTTTATTGTCTAAATTAGTAATATTTATCTTTCCAAGACCATACAATTCAAAAAGATCTTGGAGTGTTTTAACAACACCTTCATCCGACTTTCCTATTTTTTTGCTCAATGTTACAATATTCTTAACTGACTCGTTTTTTAGCCCCTTGTAAACCTTTGCGTGATTTATTAGCTCCTTTAAATCTTTTTTAGAATTACCCTTCATGAACGTATACATCTTTGACTCGTCGATCTCTTGTAAATAAAGTAAGTCGGATGCATAAAGCATAACATATCTATTACCTAAGACCTCTATTTTTCCATCGTTCATTCCAAATTGGTTAATGAACATAAGTCGTTGCAATAGCGGTGACAACATTTTAAGTAAAAAAACAAGAGCAACAAACTATTTAAACTAATTGGTTAATTTAAAAATCTTCCCTCTTAACAACAGCAATTATATCGTCTATCCAAAGAATATATACTCCAAGTAAAAAAATCAAAAAAACAAAAATTAAAATAGTTAATGAAAACAAACCGACTACTCTTGGAAGATGCTTTAAAATAAAATCTGAAGAAAGAAATAAAGAAAAAAACCACCGGGTAGAAAAAATAGCCTTTTGAATAAAAAGATAAATATTTTCTAAAATAAATTGAAAATTCAAAAAAGAAATTATACTCACAAAAAATAAAAAAATCCTTTCAAAACCTTTTTTTATTCGACCGAGAATAAATTTATCAATACCGGAATATCCCAAAAGAATAGTTAAAAATAACTTTTTTTTGAAGTTATCTTCTTTTTTTGCCATACATAACTATAAATTTCATAGTTTAAAATGTTTGCGAAAAAATAAAAAACAAGAATTTGGCAATTAATCCAAAAGAAAAAAGAAATTATCCCAAAAGTCTAGTTAAAAAAATAAAAAGAAACAAATTAAAAATTTATGCTAATAGAAATAATTTCTTTTATTTTCCTAGGAACTCTTCTAGGAACTATCTCCGGAATACTTCCTGGAATACATTCTAACCTTTTAGCTGCCGGGATTTTATATTTAACTAATTACATTAAAATAAATCCATTATACGCCTTAACTTTTATAATTTCTATAGGAATAACCCATACTTTTGTAGATTTTATACCTTCAGTATTTTTAAGTTGCCCCAGCCAAGAAAAATCTTTACTCCCCGGACATGAATTACTAAATCAAGGAAGAGGAAATCAAGCAGTTTTTCTTTCTAGTTTTGGAAGTTTATTGGGAATTTTTTTAATAACAATTTTATCGCCAATATTAATTTATACTTTTCCAAAAATAAATCTGTTATTAAAAAATAAAATAGAATATCTTTTGATTCTAATTTTATTCTTCTCTATATTTAAAGAAAAACAAAAACTAAAAACAATTTTGGTTATTTTAATAACCGGAACATTAGGAACTCTTGTTTTAAAATTAAATATAAAAGACCCCCTACTCCCCCTTTTAACTGGTTTATTTGCAACTCCTTTAATAATTGAAAGTATAAAAAATAAAATAGAAATACCAAAACAAGATGAGGAAATAGAAATGCCAAAAGAAATAAAAAAATCTATTTTACTTTCAACTTTTTCTTCTTTAATTTGTGGGTTTTTACCTGGTGTGGGAATAAGTCAATCAGCAACAATTGCAACATCTTTTTCAAAAACAAAAAGAGAAGGGTTTATTTTTATTTTAGGAACAATTAACACAATGATTTTAATTTTATCTTTTATCGTTTTATATACGATATCAAAAACAAGAACAGGAATCGCCTCCTCAGTGAAAGATTTATTCCCAAGTATTTCTATTAAAATTTTAATATTTATCTTAATTATTTCTATTTTCTCCGGAATAATTTCTTTTTTTATAGCTATTTTTTTATCAAATAAATTTTCTAAAATTATAACAAAGATAAATTATCAAAAAATTTCTATATTTATTTTAATTTTTGTATTTTTATTAAATTTGATAATGGTAAAATTTAAGGGAATTATAATTTTAATTTCCGCAACAATTATCGGTTTATACTCAAACAACTTAGGAATAAAAAAAACAAATATGATGTCTTGTATATTAATTCCAACTATAATTTTTTACTTATTTAATAACTAACAAAATAAATTTTTGAGGTAGACATTTTTTTATAAAAACCGTATTCGGGAAATTTTTCTTTAGAGTGGATAAAAATTTTTCCAAGACCTTCCCAAAAACTAAACCATCCAGCAGGTTCAAGAATAATAATTAAAAAATTTATAAAAAAATTTTTAGTTGTATAAGCAACAAGAAGCGTATCTAAAACCATGATTAAGGTTCCAATTAAAAACCACCTAAAACCATCTTTTTTTATTTTTAAAATATTCTTAGATTCAATCTCCAAATGTTTTTTAAAATATTCTTTTACCCTTTTTTTAATAACTTCTTCTTCTTTATTCACTCTAATTTTTTTTGGAATTAAAATTCTTAATTCAAAATTTCCAGCATTTTTTTCTCTAACTGCCCTTTTACATTCTAATAAAAAATCATCGGAAAGTGCCCTTTGAGAATAATTTCTAGGGTCAAAATCAGAAAAAATTTCATTATACGAATCTAAAATTAAACTAATATTTGCTTGTTTAATCTCTAAAGAATTATTTTTTTCTAAAACCTCTTTCATAAAAAAATAAATAAAATTAACTATATAAATATTTAGAAAAATTTACTAAGTGCCTCTTGTTTTTCTGTTTCTCTTCCAAAAATAGAATCAATATAATTTTTAACTAAATCTACACTTTGAATTAAATATTTAGAAAGATTATACTTATTTACAAGCATCAATGAAGGTTCCAAATATTTTTTTATTCCTCCTTCATTAATTGTAAAGATTAATTTTCCACCACATTTACATTTTCCCTTCAAAGGGAGTCGTCTATAAATTTCATTACAAGCGACACATCTAAATCCTTGCATAGAAAATTTCCTCAAATTACCTTTCAAATCTCTCAAAAAATGCCTTTCAACAATTAAACGAGCGGTATCAGGAGCATCGACTGCACGAATTTTCTCAGCAAGAAGCATTTGTCTTGAGACCTTATCCATCATTGTTGCAAGAAGTTTATAATTCGAACATTTTACTCCATCGTTAAAATTATTTGTATCATGAGTAAAACCCAACCCTAAAAAGGTATTTTCGCCCTCTTTTAATTTTGATTTCACTGTTGGAAGTTTTACTTGTGAAGAATGAATTCTTTTTTCAGCTTTTTGATACAATTCCAAAGGATATTCATAAAGCATTTCTAAATCTAAAATTTGATCGTCAACTTCTCCAGGATCAATTTTAGCGTTCAAGACCAAAGGGGCATCTTGAGTTCCTCCTCGATGACTCGGTAAAAATTTTCTTGAAAAATTAATTAAAACATCTGTTAACATCATAATCGCCGCCTCATCTCCATCACAATCTCTTCTTATTGCGGCGTGCATATATGGGGAAGCCATTAACCCTAAAGTATTTGAAAACCCAATAAAACGACAAATAACTCCGGCACAATTATGCGGCGCCATGCAAATTCCTAAATGACCTATTAAATCATTTTTTGATTTTAAATTATAAAATTTAGGAAGCTTGTATAATTTTTCTAATTCATCATCAATAAAAGAACAAACTTTTAAAAAAATGTCTTCTCCCTTTTCATCAGGTGTATCATCACAATTAGGAATCAAAACATCGTGAGGCATTAATTCTAAAATTTGTTCTTCGTTTTCCAATAAATTTCCATTAATATCTTCATTATATCCTAATTCAATTAATTTAGAAACACTTACCCCAATTTCCTTAGGTTTAAAATGTGTCAAAGGAAGCTCAGTTGCATCCATACGAATAGTTCCATCCTTATTTACCTGAATATCGTATTTTGCTCTAAGAATTCCTTTTGCTAAATTTTCCATATTCTTTCCATCAGAACTCATTCCCCTTACACCCTTTACTAATAAAGGTGCTTCATCTTTATACATCCCACAAATATTTAATGCAGATTGATAATAATGGTTAACATCTAAACTTTTTAATTCATAACATAGTCCTTCTCTTTCGCAAGCTTCATTTTTTTTCTCAAAAGATTTTTCTTTTAACTCGGGAAAATAATATTTTTGTTTTGTTTTGGAATTACAAACTTCGCACGTAGTGTAAATAGTTTCTTTATCACATTTTTCACAATAATACAATGGGAAACTTGAATATATTTTTCCAGCCTCGCACGCCGCTTGAACACTTCTTAATCTTCCTCCTTCATTTCCAACAGAAAATAAAACATTCGGACTTCCTTGCAATTTTCTTAACTTTGCTTTTTCTGGACGCCCCATACGAGCACCAATAAAATCTCCAGCCTTATCTCGAATAGAAAATTTAGAGTTTTTATTAACAATCTCTAAAACAAAATTAAAATCCTTTCCTAAATTTTCTTCTTTTATTTGAAAATCTTTTTTTAATTCATCTTCATTTAAATCAAAATTTTCTTTTTTAATTAAATCTTTCAAATAAAACTCCTCTTTATCTAAAATAGATAAATCAAATCCCAAATTTAAAAAAAGTTTCTTAGATTCCAATTCATCTAAAATTACATTATCTAAAAATACTTTATGCTCTACTCCTAAAACCTCCAAAGTTCTTTTTCCAACAAAAAAAGTATCTCTGTCTTCCAATTTCCAAGGAAGAATGATTTTACCCTCTTTTATAACTCCATGAATTAAAAAATCAATTAAACTTAAAAGTTCATTTTTATTTATTTGAGTCCAATAATAAATTAATTTTGGATATAAACTAATTTGATATTTCTCACTTATTTTAACCGCATCTTCTAAATTTATTTTAAAATAATCAATACTTTTAGCAAATTCTAAATCTTTTTCTTTTAATTCTAAATTCCACCACTCTTCAACATAACCAGATTTTATTAAATCATAATTTCTATTTGCAACATCAGAAAATGGAAAAAGAATATCTCCTAAATAAATAATTTCTTCAACTTCTTCATAAATTTTTTTGGATTCTTCTAAATCATAAATTTGCTTAACACTCCCATCTTTAAATTTTACAATTGGTCCTTCAATACTATCACAAACAGTTACGGCACAACCTTTGGTCGGTTTTTCTATTTTTAATTGAGTTCCAATTGCCAAAAAATTATCTGTAATTCCCATTGTAGCGGGATGAACACAAGTGGCACTAAATCCAGAATTTCTTCCCCGGCCATATCTAAATCTAAAAGAACCCGAACGAGAAGGATGTCCATAAACAGGACGACCAGCGACTAAATCTTTTATATAAACTGGAACCGCAGAAGATTTTGATGAGCTTTTATTTCTTGCTTCATGAAGTTCAATATATTCGCTTAACCAATCAAAACCGGTCATATTTACGCCATTTTTTTTAGCCATATTATATAATCTAAAACCTTTGGCTGCCTTTTGTGCAAGCCCTTCTGCAAAAGCCAAACAAAAACCACTCCGCAAATAATTTGTATCAACTCTTTGTAAATTTTTATAATTTGAAACTTCAATTTTTTCAGAAGCATCTCCAGCCAATTGAAAAGGCATTCTTCTTGCTAAAAAAAGTGCTTCTTCTTCGGTGGGTTTATATTGTAAATTACTAACCCTTTCATGAAAATCTTCTAACTCAGTTGCAACTCTTTTTATCTCATCTTCAGTTGGGTCATACAAATCATAACCAAAAAGCTCTCTTAAATAATCAATTAACATGATTGTCAAACAAGACGCGGTTGTTCCCGCAGAACGAACTGGACCAGAAAAACTAGCTTCAATATACTCCTTGCCATCCATTCTTTTTCTAACTTTTAATCCAGTAAAACCTTCTATTGGAGAAGAAACAACAGCCAAAGTTATATAACAAAAACCAACACGAATTCCAGCATCCATTGCTTCCAAAGTATCTTTAAAAGAACAAAAATTTTGTTTAGAAACTTCCTCGGCAATTTTAAAAACAACAGTCGGATCTAATTTACCATATTGTTTTTCTAATTCTAAAATTCGATGAGAAATATTTGAATCTTGCATTTGTGGATAAATTGTAGAAACAAGTCCAACAACCTTTTCAGCCATACTCATTGCTAAAGGAATTTCTACTTTATTTGCCGGATCTAAACCAACTGCCCGTGCTTTATTTGAAAGAACATAAACTTCGTCAACTTTATTTTTTAACCTTTCAAAATACTCTTTACTTTTTTTTTCTTTTTCCATTTTAATCATTACATACCTTCCTATCTTGTTCATCCTCAAAATCCAAAATTTTCACTGCTCTTGTTTTTAAATTAAAAAGAGGAACCTTGCAGTGATCCGGACTACTTCCCATTTTTTCCTGATACGAAGTCATTGCTTCCCAACAAGAAGTAGATATTACTAAAATATTATTGTAATAAGAAACTTCAGATTTATGGGTGTGCCCCGAAACAAAAATATCTGGAATTGGATCAATAAAATAAAAATCCTCTTCACTTGGGAAATACTGGCAAGAACCATGTGTTGGAGCCAAATGACGACATTTTAAAAGATAATGCATAATTTTATCTGGAACATTCATTGCTTTTATCTTCATTAAAGATTGAACATTATTTGCATAATATTGAAAAGAAAAGCCGTGATAAGTTAAAATATTAAAACCAGAAAAACCTTCGCACTTTCCTATATTTATAACTGCAGGATTTCCTGTAAGAATAACATTTTCCATTTGATACAAAGGCCAAGCGTATTTTTCATCAAACATTGGTTGTGGCTCCATTAATCTAACACCATCATGATTTCCGGGAGAAATGATTATTTTAATTGATTTAGGAATTTTATCTAAATCTTTTGCTAAAGCTAAAAATTGGTCTTCTAAATCAACAATATCTAAATCATTCTCTTGATCAGGATAATTTCCAACACCACTAACAACATCTCCCACCAAAAATAAATATTTTATTTTTGAAACTTCCGGAGTATTTGGCAACTTTCCGCATAAATAATCTAAAAATTTATTAAAACTTTTTTTTAAAAATAATTTACTACCATAATGCAAATCTGCAGTAAATAAAGCATATTCTTCAACAGGAGATTTTTTTCTAGTTGGTAAAAAAGAATCAGGAAAAATAACTTCATTTACAAAAAATATTTTATCATTTCCAGAACCCTTAAAACCCAAAACAGAATCTAAAGAGATTTCATTTGCAAGAGCATAAAGTTCTTCTTTATTTTGATTAATCAAAACTTTTATAGAACCAGTTAAATCCTCAACAGTAAAAATTATATTTTTATTTTTCGTGGTTTGTTTTTCTGTAATCATCCCAATTATAGAAATCCCTTGTTGATTTCCAGAAATTTTATTTATAGAAGTCAAATTAGTCAATTGAGGATTTCCTCTTAAAACATTTTGAATATTGTTAAACCTATTTTTAAAATGAATAACAAAATCTTTAACTTCAACTTTTTTATAAAGAGAAGGATAATTTTTTAAAACAGAAACTTCAGAAATATTTTTTGTGATTGGAACAACAATTTTATTATTAGAAGATTCCTTAAAAAAATCAAATGATTCTTCTAAAAAAACAATTTTTTTTCTTTCTTCTGGAGAAATTTCAAAATAAGCTCTTTTTAACTTTTCAGGATTTTTTTTTAATATTTCTAAACTTAAAAAACCAGTTTGAAAATTAAACTTTAATTTTTGTAAAAAAAGTTTCAAAATTTCTAAATCTGAACATTTATTTAATAAAGAAATTAAATTCTGATCTAATAAAAAACCATTTTTTGCACAGAAACTAACAATATCTCCCCCCATCTCAAATCGAATTTTCAATCAATTCTTTTGCCTTTCCAATAATATCTTTTGAAATAGCTAATTTAATTTCCCTCATACGACCACCTCTTCCTTTTGAAACTACAGTAACATTAATTATTCCAAGCATATCAAACTCTTGAACAATATCACTAACTCTTCTTTGTGTTAAAATATCTAATTTATTTTTCTGACAAAGTGATTGATAAAGATTGTAAACATCACCTGTAAAAAAAGGATCCTTACCCTTCTCTTCATGTAATTTAATAATTGAATACAAAACAAAATGATGTTGCTTTGGTTCAGAATTAATAACATCTAAAATTTTATCTCTTTCTAATTTATTATTTGCTTCATCCAAATGTTTTATTAAAATTTTTCCAGAACCATCTCTTTCAGCCAACTCTCCTGCAATTCTTAATAAATCTAAAGCCCGTCTTGCATCTCCATGCTCCCTTGCAGCATAAGCCGAACATTTCTCTATAACTCCCGAATCAACAATACCTTCCTTAAAACACACAGAAGCTCTTTCTTTTAAAATTTTCTGCAATTGCAAAGCATTATATGGATGAAAAACAACCTCTTCTTCAGAAAGACTACTTCTAACCCTTGAATCAATTTCATCTAAAAAAGTCAAATCATTACTAATCCCAATAATAGAAAGTTGAGATTTAGAAAGTTCAGAATTTAAACGAGTTAAATTATACAAAAAATCATCTGAAATCTTTTTAGTGGTTTGGTCAATTTCATCTAAAATCAAAATAACCATCTGTTTTTTTGAATCAATCAATTCTACAAATTTACTATAAACTGCTTGAGTTGGTAAACCGGTCTGAGAAACTTCTCCCCCCAACTTTTTTATTAATTCTGCCAAAATTCTATATTCTGTATCTGAAATTTTTTTCAATTTACAATTTAAATACTCAATTCTTAATGAAAATGGAGAATCCTTCTTAAAACGTTTCAAAAGTTCATCTTTAACAAACTGAATAGAAAGGGTCTTTCCAGTTCCAGTTTTACCATACAAAAAAAGATTGCTGGGCCTTTCGCCTCTTAAAACAGGAGCAAGAATTGAAGCAACCTGCTTAATCTGTTCATCTCTATATAAAATTTCTTCAGGTTTATAACGTGATTGAAGCACTGTTTTATCATTAAAAATCTTATTTTTATCAAACGAATCGAAAATATCATCTAAAGGATTTGCCATAATCTTATTTGAATTTGGGTTTATTTAAGGTTTTGCATAAAAAAAGAAGACACTAAAAATAAAAGGAAAAAATACAAAAATAAAAGGAAAAAATACAAAAATAAAAGGAAAAATAAAAGAAAATCAAAAAAATAAAAGAAAGAGACATTAAAAACAAGAATTGAAAAAAAATAATCCAAATTTTAAGAATGGTAAAAAACACCCTGACCGTACGATTTCCTCTGGAGAAATTTTTTTAAAATAAATTTTTTTATTGAAAATGAAGGATATTTAATTAAGAATAGATATTATTATTATTATTATTATTATTATTATTATTATTATTATTATTATTATTAT
>CAZLZF010000010.1:4534-15202 GCA_964563945.1 Candidatus Woesearchaeota archaeon | reverse complement strand
ACCGTGCCTTTTGTTTTAATTATATTTTTTGCATATCGTAAGATTAAATTTTCTAACCTTTCTTATAGTTTAATTTTTGTATATTTATTTTTACACGTAATTGGGAGTCATTACACCTACTCTGAAGTTCCTTTCGGATTTTGGATGAAAGATTTTTTTAATATTGGAAGAAATCATTATGATCGAATCGTTCACTTCTGTTTTGGATTTTTATTGGCTTACCCTTTAGGAGAGTTCTTCGAAAAAATATCAAAAAATAATGGGTTTTGGTCTTTATACATTCCAATAGAATTTGTTTTAGCATTTTCTTGCATATACGAAATAATTGAATGGGCAATTGCCGCAATTTTTGGAGGAGATTTAGGAATCGCTTATTTAGGTTCTCAAGGCGATATTTGGGACGCACAAAAAGACATGGCTCTTGCCGGACTTGGTGCATTAATTGCGATGATAATTGCTTTTTTCTTAAAACTATATTATTTTGGTAAAGAATATACAAAAGAAATTAAGAGTAGTTTTAAAATTTAGTTTAAATTAATAAGATTTCTTATAAGTATTTTTAATTTAAATTTTATTTTTTCCTTCTAAAATATTAATTATATAATCTACCCTTATTTTCGCATTCTTTTTTCTTTCCTCACAAAAATTTGGCACGCTTATAGGAGAATATCCTAAATCTAAATATTTCTCTATAACTTTTTGGTATATTTTGTCTGCTTCTTTTTCGTCTTTTTCTATTCTTATGTTATCTAAAATAAACGGTCTTTTTTCAAGTTCTAAAATTAGACTATATCTATTTTTTAATACTCTTTTATCTATAAACGAATTACTCAATCCGAAATATTCTGTGTAAACTAAAATGTCAATTAAACCTCTATCACAAAAAAATTGTCCTTGGGCTTTATTTTCTCTTTCCAACTGTCTAAAATAAATTTCTTTTTGTCTAATTAAATTTTCTTCCAATGTAACATTAAAATTTTTTCTTTCTTCTAGAACTTCTCTAGCAGTTTCGTCAACTGTTTTATATCCTTTATTTTTTAATTCTTCTATTAATGTAGTTTTTCCGGAACTACTTCTTCCAATAATTGCTACTCTAAAATTTTTTTCATCCTCGTTTAATTCCATATTGATTTGTAGAGTTGCACCATTTATGATAGTTTCTGTACCTTTTTTGTCTCTATAGTTGTATAAATTTAAATAGTAAAATAAACATATTCTTTTATGTTAAATCAAGAATTAGTTAAAACGATCGAAGATTTTGTTTATTTGCAGCCTCGTTCAATGTTTGAAATTTCCGAGCATATTAAGAAAAATTGGAGAACTGCCGATAGATATGTTGAAGAAATTTCCTCTGAATTTGGAAATATTAAAATAAAAATATTTAGAGGAGGAACACGAGGAGCATTAAAAATTGTTTATTGGAATTTAAACGAAAAGTTAAGCAAGAATATTTTCCAACAAGAAATTGAAAATAAAATTTTTGCATCTTCTAAAAAAGAAGATTTTTCCGCTTTCGATTTATACGAGCAAGTAGAAGAAAAAAACAAGAAAGTTACAGTTGAAAATGTTTCCGACGAAGTAAAGACAAATTTGTATGAGCTTCGCGACTTACTTGACTCAACAAAAAAACAAATTTTGCTCTTTTCGGGGAATTTATCTTGGTTAAATTTAAAAAATAAAGACATTGATTTTTTGAAATCTTTAGAAGTTTTAATAGAAAAAGGAGTTAAAATAAAAGTTATCTGCGATGTTAATCTAGCTGGAAAAGAAAACATAGAAAAACTTCTATCTTTAAATTTTAAAACACAAAAAGAAGCAATTGAAATTCGTCATAGAAAACAACCATTAAGAGGAATAATTTTTGACGACAAAAAGTTTAGAATAAAAGAAGTTGTAGAACCAACAGGAAAAATTAATGAATTAAACAAAAAACTATTTTTATATTATACCATTCAAGATAAAAATTGGATAGAGTGGATTACAAAGATTTTTTACAAAATGTTTAGAAACGGGGTTTCTGCTGAAAAAAGAATTCAGGAGTTGGATAAAATTATTTCGCATAAAAAATAATTAAAAAAAGATAGTAAATATTTTCAAAATTTATTTAATAAAAATTTATTCTCTCAATTTTCCTTCAAGATTTTTTCCTTTAAGAATATCTCCTTCGACATTTTCTCCATTAACCATTAAAAAGTATTTTGCTCCTTCAATTTCTACATATTTTTCAGGTAAACCGTTATTGTCAATATCTTTTTCTTGAATTTCAATAGGATCTTTTTTAGCAGGCTCATTATAATTCTTAAACCCTACGTAAGCAACTGTAGCAAATGCTGCCTCCATGAATAGCATATTGAATAATTTCAGAGTGTGATATCCTACTATAAAATAATAATAGATTGGAGATTTATAAACTTTTCGTTTAAGTTACTACTATCAAGTTAATATTTTTTTTTTAATCTGCTTTATTTTACTAAATTTAACGCCAACTTTTAAAAACAACCTTTCTTTAGTAAAAACATGAAAAATAATCTTCGTGTAACATTAATTATGCTTACAATGTTTATTCTTGCTCAATTTATCGGGTTATTTGTAATTCATTCTTATTTTTCTGTTCCAATAGAAAACGGAGTTCCCGTTGTTGAAGACAAAATAGAAATTCCTTTTTTTCAAGAGTCCTCAACAGAACAATTTTCTTCTATAGATTTTTTAATTTCTTTTGCACTTTCATTTATCATCGTAATTTTGATTTTTTTATTTTTAATTAAACGAAAATCTCAGAAATTTTTGCGGGCGTGGTTTTTTTTAGTCGTGACCGTTTCTCTGTCAATTGTTTTTAATTTATTGTTTTTGGGAATACCCTATTCTTTATACGTTGCAATTTTTGCCTCTTCAATTTTTGCTTATTTCAAAGTTTATCGAAGGAATTTAATGGTTCACAATCTTTCCGAATTATTAATTTATCCAGGGATTTCAGTAATTTTCGTTCAGTATTTAACTCCAAAATCAATTATTTTTGTTTTAATTGCTATTTCAATTTATGACCTTTGGGCAGTTTGGAAATCAGGAATAATGCAAAAAATGGCAAAATACCAGATGGATACTTTGAAAATTTTCTCTGGATTTATGGTTCCCGGATTTACGAAAGAGCAGAAGGAAAAAATAAAAAACCTTTCAAGAGAAGAACTCAAAAAAAAGAAAATGAACGTTCGAGTTGCAATTCTTGGCGGCGGAGATGTAGTTTTTCCAATCGTTACTTCCGGAATTTTTTTAATTAACTACGGATTTTTTTCGGCATTTTGCACTTTTCTTGGAGCAACCCTCGGGCTTTCTTATATTTTTTTCTTCGGACAAAAAGAAAAACCATATCCTGCAATGCCCTACATTACGACTGGAATATTTTTAGGAATCTTAATTTGGAAAGCAATTTCTCTTTCAGTTTAATTTTATGTATTGTTGTAACTCAATAAAAGTAACATTTAGAAAAGTTTATAAATGGTTTTCATCTGTAAAGAGTAGTAATAAAATACTCAAATAAAATGATACTAAAACAAGAATTAATCAATAAAATAAAAGATTATTTTGATCTTAATGTTTACGAGACAAAAGTTTGGTTAGCGTTGCTCTCAAAAGGAGTTGCTTCTGCCGGAGAAATCGCAGAAATCTCGGGAGTTCCTCGTTCAAGAGCCTACGACGTTTTAGAAGGTTTAGAAAAGAGAGGATTTGCTTTAGAAAAATTAGGTAAACCAGTCAAATACATCGGAGTAAAACCAAATGTAATTTTAGAAAAATTAAAAAATAATGTTAGAACTTACGCTGAAGAAAAAGTCGTCTCTTTATCAAACTTAAAAGAAACTTCCGAATTCGAAAAATTAGAAGCACTTTATCGTGACGGGGTAAACCCAATAAAACGTGAAGAAATTTCAGCCGCAATAACTGGAAAATCAAACATTTCAAATTTCTTAAGAGACTTATTAGAACAAGCAAAAAGCCAAGTAATAATCTGTTCAAATGCCCAGGAAATTTTTTCAAAAATAAGTTTATTTAAAGAAACAATCGACTCATTAAAAAAATCAAAAGTTGAAGTAAAAATGGCCCTTTCCGGAGACGAAGAAACAATTAAAAGAATTTCCTCAGATTTAAAAATAGACATAAAAAGAATTTTAATCGACTCTAAATTTTTCATAATTGATAAAAGAGAAATTTTATTTTATCTTTCAAATACGAATACAAATAAAGACACCGCAATTTGGCTAAATTCAGACTTTTTTTCACTCGGATTTTCCGCTCTTTTTGAAAAGGCAATTTTATAATTAATCTATCTATTTAATGAATTTTGTTACAAGTTTGTTATCTAATTTTAAAATCAATTTTTATTTGGTCTAACCTCGAAGATAAGGAAAGTTTTTTCTCCCGAAGACATTAGCGAACTAAATAAAAAAACTTAGAAAAGGAAATAAAACTTGGTCGACTAAAAGGAGAAGTCGGGATAAAGTATTTCATAAATATTTAATAGACCTTTTAGGATTATGAAAACCATCGAATTTTATTATGTTTAAGAGGGCAATCATCAGTTTTTTTGTCGTTTGGAGAATTCCATTTTTTGCTTCTTTTTTCTAAAAAAGAAGATTGGCACGAATGGCGGAAAATGACTGACCAAAGAATTTTTAAAGGTGAAAGGTTTAGTATGATTAATATATTCCCTGGTATGGTCTTTAGGGCAATACCAGGCAGTTTTTATTTTCTTTGATTAACTCGTTCATGTAAATGTGGTAGTTACAAGTTTTCTTTAGTGTCGTCGAAGAACTACTTTTGAAATAAGCATTAATTATTTTCTTTCCTAACTTGTGAGCTTTCTTTATTGCTGGCACAAAATCTTCATCTCCTGAAACAATTACTGCTGTCTCGTAAAGATTTTCATAAGCTCCAGAAACTAAATCTACTGCTAAGTGAACATCATCTCCTTTTACATCAAAAGCAAATTCTCCATTTTGTCTTTTGTGTTTTCTCAATTTGCACAACACAACATTGAAATCGGGAATCTTTCTTAATTCGTCAAAAAACTTTTGTTGTTCCCAGTACGTCTTTGGATTTATATTTATGTTTAGTGGAGCATTGTAATAAAATGTTGAAACAAGGAGCTTATCTTCTTTTAGAATTTCTAAAAGTTTGTTAAAATCTATTTTCTTGATTCCTAATTTCTTTAAACTATAATAGAGATTACTTCCATCGATAAAAATCACGACTCTTTCTTTTTGCATAAAATTAGATGGAAGTTAGGGTTTTAAGTTTTATGATTATAAAAATAAATTATCTATAAATCTGCTTCCAAGGTTAAGGAATAATCTTTAAAATTATTTTTCTTATAAAATTTTATTGCTAATTTATTTTTTGTAGAGAAATCTAACATTACTCTGTTTGCATTTTTTATTTTAAACTCCATCTATCTACTTGGTATCTGTCTCCATTAGACAATGCTTTTTTCATTGTTTTTTTCTGAAGCTTAGATAGTTTAGATTTGTTGACTTTTGATTCTATGTATACTTTTCTCTTTTTACCAGACATCCAGTTCATTTCAGATGCAGTAAAGTCTTGTCCTTTTGGACTTCTTTTTGGAGAAAATCCTAAATTTTTTATTTCAAAGTTTTTCTTACTTAACCATTCTCCAATTTTTCCCTTTATTTTATTTTTTCTTAGTGTTTCTACTTTCTTACTTTCCATATTATTTCTACAAGTTCCATCTTTTTAAGTTTATTTAAAATAAGTCGTCGTTTCGTAAAAGTGCCCAAAATAAATTTCTTACGAAGCAAAACAAAATGTGCAAAACACAGAGCAACAACTTCTCCTATTTGGTGGGAAAAGAACAATACTATTTTTGGCCTTCCTAATAAAATAGTAAATCTTCATTTCGAATTAAAACTAACAAGATTTATAAGCAGTTTTATATTTATTTTTTTATGGTGAAAAAAAAGAAAGCTAAAAGAGGATTTTTTGGATATCTTTTCATTTCAATTTGGTTTATAATAAAAATACCTTATTTTATTGTAAAAGGAATTTATCTTCTTTTTAAAAAAATAATGGAAAAAAGAGAAGCAATAAAAATAGAAAACAAAAGAAAATCGTTTAAACCAAAATATATTCCATTAAAAATTTTAAAAAAAGTAAAAGGCGATTATAAATCCTGGTTTGAAAATATTTTAAATTCGGATAGTCAAATAGGAATTGTTTTAGGAGCAAGAGGAACAGGAAAAACTGCATTTGGAATAAAATTATTAGAGAATATTTATTTTAAAAATCGAAAGAAATGTTTTGCAATGGGCTTTTCTCAAAAAGAACTTCCATTTTGGATAAAAAGTGTAAACGAAGTTTCAGAAATAGAAAACGATTCTTTTGTTCTCTTAGATGAAGGCGGAATAACTTTTAGTTCAAGAAATTCTATGAGTAAAGCAAATAAAATTTTAAGCAATCTTATGTTAATCGCACGACATAAAAATATAAGTATTTTATTTATCTCTCAAAATTCATCAAATCTTGATATAAATATTTTAAGGCAAGCAGATTATTTAATTTTAAAACCCTCTTCCCTTTTACAAAAAGAATTTGAAAGAAAAGTTATTCAAAAGATTTATTCTTCTACGGAGAAAGGTTTTATCGAATTTAAAAATGATAAAGGAGCAACATACATACACTCAAACAAATTTTTAGGATTTGTCTCAAACCCGCTTCCTTCTTTTTGGAGAGAAGAAATAAGTAAAAGTTTCAAATAATTTTATTCTAAAATTTCTATTTTATTTAAATACATTTCTTTTATTTTTCTAATATTTTTCTTTTTCCAAATATTAAAAAATTCTTTAAAATTTAATTTGAATTTTTCTTTAGCAAGTAATTTTTTATTTTTTATTTCAATAATTTCATGTTTTTTTCTAAATTCTTTAGCCGCTTTTTCATCGTTAATTGATGGACCATTAAATAAAATTATTTCTTTATTTTTTACAACAATATAAAAATTGGCTTCTTGTTTTCCAGAGTAATTAAAACCAGATTCATAAACTGTATAAAAATTAGAAATCTCTTTTATAAAATTTTTATAAAATTTTAATAATTTACTTCCGGCAATATCTCCTTCTTGTTTTTCTGTTCCTATCCGAATCAATTTAAACTCCTTTTTTTCTTTCCTTGCTTTTTCTTTTTTCTCTTCTAAGTTTATATTTTTATTTTTAAAATATTCTTTTGAAGGATTCTTTAAAAATTCCTGCGCAACTTTTTTAAATTTTTCAAAAGTTTCTTTTGATAGCGCCGCTAAAGCATTTCTTTGTTTATATGTAGGATCAATTAAAATTATTGGAGAAGAAAGTTTTGAACTATTCAAGTTCAGTAAAACTTCCTGTTTATTTTTATATAATTTTTCTATATCAATGACTTCTTTTTCTTTTGATTTTAACATTCCTCTTAAAAACTTTTCAAAACTACCATAAAATAAAATTAAAAGTTCTAGGGAATATCCCGAAAATCCAGAAATGTAACTTTCAGCCCCATAACAATTAGAAAAACTAACAAAAGATTTTGCAATTTTTATCTGTTCTAAAATTTTCTCCGACTTGATTTTTTTCTTTAAGTAATTTACATGGGAATAAGATAAATCTGTAATATTTTCATAATCTTTTATAGAATTTATTTTTCTAACCGGAACAATTTCTAAATAAAATTTTTCGCTTAAATTTATTTTAAAGTAATCTCTCGAACCATGGATGAGAGCAATCTTTTCTTTTCTACAAACTTCATCCAAAATTTTTTTCAATATTTTCGAAAGTTCCTCTTTTTTGTATTTTTTATCAAATCTTATAAAAACATCCGCGTCGTATTTTTCTTTTTTTACTAATGTTTTTTTAGCAAAGCTTCCTCCAACAAAAATCTGTGCAACTATATTTCTTTTTTTTATAACTCCCTCAATTTTTTTTAAAAATTCGTTTAAACCAAAAGCCATTTTTTTATATTCTTCTTTTGAAACAGAAACCTCTTCTAAAATTTCTTTTAATAGTAAATCTATTTTTTTTGTCATAATCTTATTTTATTTTTTTATATTTAAATATATCCTCCTTTTTGTATCTTCCAAAGTTTGTAATATTCTCCTTTTTTCAAAAGCAATTCTTCGTGTTTTCCTTCTTCAATAATTTTTCCTTTTTTTAAAACAATTATTTTGTCAGCGCTCATTATTGTAGAAAGTCGATGGGCAACAATTATTGAAGTTCTATTTTTTAAAAGTTGGCTTAATCCTTTTTGAATATCCATCTCTGTTTTTGAATCAAGTGCCGAAGTTGCTTCGTCTAAAATAAGTATTCTTTTATTAGCTAAAATTGCTCTTGCAATAGAAACTCTTTGTTTTTCTCCTCCAGAAAGTTTAACTCCTCGCTCTCCAACGATTGTTTTTTCTTTATTTGGGAAATCCATTATTACTTTGTCGAGCTTTGCCATTTTTATTGCTTCTAGAACTTCTTTTCTTTTTGCAGAAGGTTTTGCGAATGAAATATTATTATAAATTGTATCGTCAAATAAAATTGCTTCTTGAGGAACAATGCTCATTTCAGAACGTAAAGATTCTTGCAATGTATTCTTTATATTAATTCCATCTATTTTAATTTTACCCGATTTAATGTCGTAAAATCTATAAAGCAATTTGATTAAACTAGTTTTACCACACCCGGAGTGTCCAACCAAAGCAACTTTCTGTGAAGGAGAAATCTTCAAATTAAAATTTTTGAAAAGCTCTTTTTTTCCATAATCAAATGAAACATCCTTAAATTCTATACCTCCTCTTTTAATTTTTATTTTTTTAGCTCCGGGCAAATTTTTTATATCATTTTCTATTTTTCCATATTCAAAAATATCTTGAAAGTCAACCATTGCTCTTGAAATTGTTCTTATTCCCCAAACAAAAGAATACATTGGACCAATCAAATTTCCATATACGGAAAAAATAAATGTAAGCTCGCCTAAAGATAATTCTTTAGAAATAAACGCCTTTAAAGAAAAAAATAAAATGAAAAAAGTTCCTATGCCAACAATCGTATTTTGTCCTGCATCTTGCCACGCAAAAAAATCCCAATCCTTAAGTGAGGCTTTCTTTGTTTCGTTCGCTTTTTTATAAAAAATATTTTTTATCTTATTTTCTTTTCCAAAATATTTAACAGAATCAATATTTGTAAATATATCTCCAATAAATCCTTTTTCAGAATCTTCAAATTGATTTGCTATCGATTTGTATTTCCTTTGAATTTTTTGCATAAAGAGACCATAGGAAACAAATGCAATTATCATTAAAACTGAAATTATTCCCGCAGTTTTATTAAAATACGCCATTGAAAATCCCACGAGTACCGCCTGAATTAGAAGGGGAGCTATCTGAAAAAACAAAACATCTGTAATCATTTCCATCGCTCTTGAACCACGATTTAATCTTGAAATCAAAGAACCGGTTTTATTTGAAGTGTGGAATTTGTGAGAAAGCCCTAAAATATGATTAAAATATTTCGTTTTAAATTGGGTTACTATATTTATTTGAATTTTGTTAAGTAATTTTACCCCCAACCATTTAAGTATAAACCGAAACAAAACAACAAAGATAAATGCAATTGCTAGATAAAACAAAAAGTTAACGAAATATTCTCGGGTAATAGAATCTCCAAAGTATAATCCCGCATTATCAACAATTTTTTTAAAAAAATAACTCTCAGAAAGTTCTAAAAATTGATAAAGTATCGCAGAAAGAACAGTTAAAAATAATAAAATCTTGTAGTTTATTACAAAACTAAAATATTCCTTGAGATTATATTTAAAATCCACTTTTTTCTCTTTTTCATTAACCATTCATTAAAAAAATAAAATAAGTTTATATATTTTGGCACCCATATTATTTAATGAAAAAAACAAAGGAAAAGAAATCAAAAAAAGTTGAAGAAAAAAAAGAACTAGAAAAAAAAGAAATTTTAGAAAAATTTTCCCAAAAAAAAGTTGAAGAAAAAAAAGAAGATATTTCAAAAAAGACTCTTTCTGATTGGAAGGACATTTTAATTGAAGGTTTTTCCCTCGACTCCTTTCAAAAACCACAGCAAAAAGAAAATTTTTCTTTAGAATCCAGTTTAGAAGAGTTTCCAAAAAAACCTTCGTTTAGGGAGCAAGGATATTCCTTTAATCGGGAATACGAAGAAAAAGACAAAGAAACTCCAAGAGAGTATTCTGGAAATAGAAGAACTCCTTTCATTCCACAAATTCGTCCAGATTTTTCTTCATTGGGAAAAACAAATTCTTTTTTTAATGAGTTTCATCAAAACTTTAATTCTTCTCCAGAAAATTTTTCTGAATCAGATGAACAACCGAGTTATTCTCCATTAAAAGCAGAAAAATTTTCTCGAGAGACAAAATCTTTTTCTCAAATAGAAAGAGAAAATTTTGAGGGGATAAAAACAAATAGAGGATATAAAGAAGTAAAACTCTAAATTGCTCGTCGGAAATATTCCAAAACATTTAAATAATACTTTTATTTCTATTTAATGTCTTAAATGACAATAAAATCGTTAAAAGGAGGTAAAAATGAAAAACATAAGAGGTTTATCTGACGTTGTAACTACTGTCGTTATAATTGCTCTTGCACTTGTCGCAATAACTGTTGTTTGG
>CAZLZF010000010.1:0-4434 GCA_964563945.1 Candidatus Woesearchaeota archaeon | reverse complement strand
ATTGTTTAGATATTAATTTAGAAGTTAAACTAGTCTCAAATACTTCTTCCGATTGCACTATTTCAGTTAAAAGAATTTCTGGTTCTGTAGCCTTGGGGGGAATAAGAATCATTGTATATAACGATTCTTCGAGCAATGAATCTAAACACGAATCAAACCTTGTTATTGGACAAATGACGTCAAAAAAAATAGAGATAAATTCTCCAAAAGAATATTCAGCAATTCCCTATTTCGTATCTAACGGAGAAAGTTTGGATTGCCCTAATTTCATTCGAAAAAAGATTTAATTTTTTACTTTTTTTATGACATAAACTTCATCATTTTTTCTAACTATTTGGTCGAACTTTATCGCAATTTCTTCCCCTCTTTTTCCTTTTTCTACAATTTTTTTATTTTTTTGTAACTCTTTTACATTAAAATATTCTATTCCTGTTGTATTTCCAATTACACTAATTTTATCTCCTTTTGAAATTTCATTTGATTCAATTTTTATAATTCCCACGCCAAGATTTCCGTAATAGTGAAGAACTTTCCCGGAGTAAACTTTTTTTTCAATTGACGCGGAATGCTCAATATCTGAGAAATCTTTTGGCGTGGGTTTTCCTAAAAAAAATCCGCTTGAAAATTTTCGATTGTAAACTTTTTCTAATTCTTCCATAGATTCTTTTATCTCTTCTTTTGTCAATTTTTTATCCAACGCTTTTCTATAAACTCTAACAACCGTATCAACATAACGGGGGTCTCTTCCTCGCCCTTCAATTTTAAATGAAATTACGCCTGCTTTTTTCATTTCTTCTACGTAGGCAAGCATACACAAATCTTTTGCAGACATAACTTTATCGTTTTCTAATTCTAATTCAAATCCTTCTTGTTTATCTATAACTTGATAAGCTCTCCTGCACGGATGAATGCACTCGCCACGGTTCGCGGATTTATTAAATAAAAATTGTGAGGTAAAACACCTTCCTGAAACTGAAACGCACATTGCACCGTGAACAAAACATTCTATTGGGATAATTTTTGAAATCTTTTTTATTTGTTTTAAATTTAATTCTCTTGCAAGAATTAATCTTTTTGCTCCCAATTTTTTATAAAAATTTGCAGATAAACTATTTGAAATTGATGCTTGTGTTGACACAAAAAAAGGAATTTTATTTTTTTTACATATTTCTATAACTGACAAATCCCAACAAATTATCGCATCTACCTTGCCCTTTACTTTTTTTATTGTCTCTTCTAACTCTTTTATTTCTTCGTCATAAACTATTGTATTTAAAGTCAAATATTTTTTAACTTTTTTTTCTTCACAAATTTTTCCAATTTTTTCTAGATCTTTTATTGAAAAATTTTTTGCATTTGCTCTCATTCCAAATTTATCTAGTCCAAAATAAATCGCATCTGCACCCGCGTTTACTGCCGCAACGAGCATAGAAAAATTCCCTGCGGGAGCCAAAAGTTCGTATTTTTTCATTTTAATTTTTCTATAAGATAATTGTTAGAACCATCAATTATTTTATACCCTTTTTCTAAAATTAAATCTCTTAATTCATCGGACTTTTTCCAATTCTTTTCTTTACGACAGAGTTCTCTTTCTTTTGCAATTTTTTCAATTTCTTTTGGAATATCTTCTTTTTCTATTTTTATTCCGAGTGCAAAAACTTTATCAAATTCGCAAGAAAGAAAATATTTTTCTTCGTTTGAAATTTCTTCGTCTCGAAGTAAACTCCATAAAACCGCCAATGCTTGAGGGGTGTTTAAATCATTAAAAATTGATTCTTTAAACTGTGAAAGATAATTTTCTCCTTTTGATGAAATTTTTTCTATTTTTATTTCTCCAGAAAAGCCCAACTCTTTTATTTTATTTTTTAATCCGTTATAAGAATTTAATGCAGAATCAAGTATTTCTTTTCCATAGATTAATTGTTTTCTATATTGAGAAGCTAGACATAAATAACGGTAAGCTAAAGGAGAAATCCCTTCTTCGATTAATTTATCTAAATCGACCAAACTTCCTTTAGATTTACTCATTTTTTCTTGATTGCTCATCACTAAAAAATTTGAATGTAACCAATAATTTACAAACTTTTTTCCGTTCGCACATTCGGACTGTGCAATCTCGTTTGTGTGATGGACGGGAATATGGTCGATTCCTCCAGTGTGAATATCAAAAGTTTCGCCTAAATGTTTTTGAGACATCGCCGAACATTCTACATGCCAACCCGGAAAACCTTTCCCCCACGGAGAATCCCATTCCAAATCTCTTTTCTCTTCTGGGTTTGAAAATTTCCACAAAGCAAAATCAGTTTTATTTTTTTTCTCACCTAAAGAAATTCTTTTTCCAGCACCTAATCCTTCTATGTTTAGCTTTGCAAAATCCGCATATTTTTCAAATTTCGAAGTATCAAAATAAACACCGTCAGAAGTAATGTAGGTGTAACCTTTCTTTTCTAAATTTTTTACTAATTCTATTTGTTCTGGAATGTAATCTGTCGCTTTACAAATAATGCTGGGTTTTTTTATATTTAACTTTCCGGTATCCTGAAAAAATATCTCTGTCCATTTTTGAGCAATCTCTAAAGATTTTTTTCCGCTCTCTTTTGCAGCAACTTGCATTTTATCCTCTCCAGAATCTTCATCCGAAGTCAAATGCCCAACATCCGTGATATTCATGACGTGTTTTACTTTGTAATTAGCATACTCCAAAACTCGTCTCAAAACATCCGCAAAAATGTACGCTCGCATATTTCCTATGTGTGCTCGAGAATAAACTGTCGGGCCACAAGTATAAATTCCCACTTCGCCTTTTTTAATCGGCTTGAAAACCTCGATTTTTCTTGTTAATGTATTTTTTAATTTAATCTCTTCCATTTAATAACTTACTTTGGGGTATTTTTATATTTAATGATTTTGAACTCATAAAAAATAAAATAAATCGGTAATTTTATAAAAACGACAATGGTCGTATAAGTATGTGGAGATTAAAATTAAAACTTGATTCCTCTAAACAACTTTTAGGACAGCTTGCAATAAAACACCAAATTTCTATGACAGGTTATCCGCTTTCTTTTTGGAAAGACAAAAATTTTCTTTATTTGATGAGTGTTGGATTTATTTTTGGAGAAGAAGAAAATAAAAAACGAGTTTTAAAAGAAATGAAAAAAAGTAAAGAAATAGTAAATATGGAAGTTTCTGGAGATTTAATAATTAATGTTTCAAAGCAGCCTCTTTTTACAGAACCTGTTTACAATCCGGAAATTATACGCCCATTTCCAGTAATAATTAATAAACAAGGTTTTCACATATGGGATTTAGCAAGTTTTAATAGAAAAGCTTTGGAAAAAACTTTGGAGTTTGCAGAAAAAAAACTGGGTGGGAAGATAATTAGTTTCAAAGAAGAGAAAATAAGCAATATTTCTTTTACAAAACTTCTTCCAGATTTAACCAAAAATCAGAAAAATGCTTTAGAATTTGCAATTAATAATGGATATTATGATTATCCTAAGAAAATTAAAATGGAAAATTTAGCAAAAAAGATGAATATTTCTTATTCTACATTTCAAGCTCATCTAAAAAAAGCAGAAGGGAAAATAATACCTTCTATTTTTAAGGAATTGTAATTCTAACAAAAAACGACAATTGTCGCTATAAATTATATTAAAGATTAATTCAGTATTATTATTAAGTAGTTACAAAATAACTGCTTGGAGAAAATAAAATGAAAAATAAATATAACTTGAATAAAGAAGATGTTGGAGGCATTAAGGCCCTTTATTTAGAATACACTCGGGCTATGAATCAGCAAAATTATGCAACGGCGTTTCAAATGATGAACGGGATAGATCAAATTTTCTATAAAAAAAAGATAGATCTCTTAAGCACTAAAGGACAGTCTTTGCTTGAAAAGACCCTCTTTAATGGTTCAGAAGAGCAATCTGAAGAATAGAATAGGTCAACCTAGGGAAGTCGAACCATCTTTGGTTATAATTGCTTTTCAATTATAACCCCGCAGGTTTGAAATAAACCGAGGACTTCATGAGGGTTCGATTAACGAGTAAAGTCCGGTCAAAATTTTTCTAAAAAAATTTTGTTAAATTAAACTTTTGTTTAATTCAAAATCGAATCGACACAGTCATTCGATTAAAGGGCGAGAGGAGAGCAATTTTGTTTTACAAAATTGTACTAAAATAAATCGTTCTTTTGAAACTGAATTGGAACATTTATTTTAGGGAAGTCGAACCAGGGTTCGATTCTTATTAAAGGGCGAGAGGAGGGAATCGAACCCTCTTCTAGCGAGCCACAGTCGCTCATACTAGCCATTGTACTACAATCGCCATATACTTAACGAAATTCTCTTGGTTTTTAATGTTTGTGATTTAGAAAATTTTAAAGATTTTATTGGCCAAGAATCTCTTTTCCCAAACTTTATTAAATCCA
>CAZLZF010000009.1:0-15373 GCA_964563945.1 Candidatus Woesearchaeota archaeon | reverse complement strand
AAAAGATATTTTGACAAATATGTCTGATGGATTAACAGGAATAACTTCTGCTTATGAAATGTTTAGAGGATGCACAAATATTACAACTTTTACCGAACCAGCTTTTTTTGATGATGTTAGTGGAGGTGTTACAACTATGCAAGGTATGTTTCAAGGAGCTAGTAAATTTAATGGAGACATTTCTAATTGGAATACTTCGAAGGTTACCCTTATGGGAGGTCCTTGGGGTGGAGGCGTTTTTGAGGGAGCAACTGCTTTTAATCAAGATATTTCTAATTGGGATACTTCAAACGTAACTAATATGAATAGTATGTTTTATGGAGCAACTTCATTTAATGGAGATATTTCAAATTGGGATACTTCCCAGGTGACTACTTTTCAGTCGATGTTCTGGGGCGCCTCTGTTTTTAATCAACCAATTGGAAATTGGAACACGTCAAAAGTAACAAATATGGCGGGAACGTTTAGAGAAGCAAGAAAGTTTAATCAAGAGGTTTCTAATTGGGATACTTCTTTTGTTTTAGATATGAATCAAATGTTTTTTAATGCAAATGCATTTAATCAAGATATTTCAAATTGGAACACATCAAAGGTTACAAATATGGGGAGTATGTTTTATGGGGCAAATGCATTTAATCAAGATATTTCAAATTGGAACACTTCTAAAGTTACACGGATGTCGTATTTGTTTCATGGAGCAACAGCTTTCAATCAACCAATTGGAAATTGGGATGTTTCTAAGGTTACAAATATGCAGAATATGTTTTATTATTCTAAGTTTAATCAAGACATTTCAAATTGGAATGTTTCAAGTGTAACAAGTGCAAGTCAAATGTTCTCAGGTGTAACACTTCCAACAGTAGTTTATGACGGAATCTTAATTAAGTGGTCAAATCAAACTCTAAAAAATGGAGTTACAATTAGTTTTGGAGGTTCTAAATACTCTGGAAGCAACTCAACCGTTGTTAGTGCAATAGTTACTTTGAGTTCTAAGGGTTGGACAATTACTGACGGTGGAGCCGCCTAATTTTATTTTAAATTATTTTAGTAGATAATTTTTTTCTTTTTCTGTGAATTTTTCTCTCTTTTTTTCATAATTTCTTTTCTATTTCTTTCAATTTTCCTCCGATTTCCCAAAACATTTAAATACTCTTTTTGTATTCTTTAGGTATGGCAAAAAAGGTGGTGAGTAAAAAGGTTTCTAAGAAGAGTGTTTCTTCTAAAAAATCTGTTTCTAAAAAAGCACCGACTAAGAGTGTTGCTTTGAAAAGAGCTCCTCAAAATAATTTTGTTAATCCGATTAAAGCTCCAAAATCAAAAATAAATGTTTCTTTAAACTCTTTAGCTTTCTTTGGAATTTTATTTTTAATTTCAGTTGTTTCTTATAATGCCGTTTCTCATGTTATGTATAAACAATTATTCTTTTTATTTTCTTTGGCTTTCGCTTCTATTAGTGTTGCTTTAATATTGGTTATTTTAATTTATTTCTTTTATTCTAAGATAAAATTTTCTAAGAAATAATTTTTCCTCAAGTTTTATAAACTTTTTTTTGTTCTTTTGTTTATGATAAGAATTGGACCTTCTGGGCTTGGACCGGTTAAAGATGCGATTGCCAATTTAGAGGAATATTCTCGATTGGGAATTTCTGCTTGTGAAATCGCTTTTACTTATGGAGTTTATATTAAAGAAGACAAAGATGCGATTTTAATTGGAAAAAAAGCAAAAGAGTTGGGGATTAAACTTTCTATTCACGCGCCTTATTGGATTAATCTTAATTCTTTAGAGAAGGCAAAAATTGAAAAGAGCAAGTATTATATTCTTGATTGTTTAAGGGTTGGAAGTTTGCTTGGAGCTACAAATGTTGTTTTTCATGCGGGTTTTTATGGGAAAGACACTCGGGAGAAAACTTATGAATCTATAAAAAATAATATTTTAGAAATTTTAGTTGAATCAAAAAAAAGAGGATATTCTTCTTTACTTGCTCCGGAAACAATGGGAAAAATAAATGTTTTTGGAAGTGTAGAGGAAATTTCTAATTTGGTTAAAGATACTGGTTGTAGTTTTTGCATCGATTTTGCTCATATTTTAGCTAGAGAGAAAGATTATTGTTTTGAGAAGGTTAAATCTCTTTTTCCTCAAAAGAAATGGCATATTCATTTTTCAGGAATTGAATATGGTGAGAAAGGAGAAAAGAGACACTTAAAAATGGAACAATCTGACTGGAAAACGCTTTTTTCTAATCTTCCTGGAGAAAAAGATTTTAATATTATTTGTGAATCTCCAGATCAGGTCACCGACGCTGTTTTAGGATTAGATTTGATTAAAAAAAATTAACTAGTTGTCAAAACAGTTAGTGAAAAAGTAGTAACTTTAGAATTACTCTTATGTGTTACTACAATAAAGTTTATAAACAAAGAAAAAGTATATAGTTTATTGAAAACCAATGGTTTTCATGAATTAAATAAAATGATGACAAAAATGAACACAAAAAACTTAATGGTTTTTGTTGCAATTGCATGTGCTTTGTTTTTAATAGCTGGTGTTAGTGCTGCGGATTATTCTATCAATAGGGTTACTGTTGATGGTGTTGGCGCAATAGCTAATGATGCAAGCGTTGTTGCTGGCGAAAATGTTGAAGTTGAAGTTTGGTTTACTGCCAATTCTAGCGATTCAGATGTTACTGTTGAAGTAGAATTTGAAGGCAAGAAAGTGGATTTCCAAAAAATGACTTCTTCTTTTGATGTTGAAGCAGGTAAGACCTACAAAAAAACATTGACTTTGAAAGTTCCTTATGAACTTAAAGACGAAGTTAGTGATGATTTAGAGCTTACTGTTACAATCGACGGTCGGTCAACTAAGACAGAAGGTTCTTGGACTGTTCGAGTTCAAAGACCAACTTATAACGCAGAAATTAAATCAGTTACAATGGCAAATTCTGTAGAAGCTGGTGAAACAGTTTTGGTAGATTTTGTTATTAAAAACAGAGGCTACAACGATTTAGATGACTTATACATAACTTTGTCAATTCCAGCTTTAGCTGTTGAAAAAATGGCTTATTTGGATGACTTGGTTGCGTTAGAAGTTTGTGACGATGATTGCGATAAATCTGACACTGTCAATGGAAGAATCAGTTTGGTTATTCCTTATGAAGCAAGTGAAGGTATTTATGCAGTTGAATTAGCTGTGTCAAACGACGATACTACTTCATCTGTTGTAAAGCAAGTTGTTGTTAACAACGATTTCGCAGGAAACGTTATTGTAGCAAGCACAAAAAGGACAGTTGGTCCTGGACAAGACGCTGAATATGATTTGTTATTGGTTAACCCAACAAACAAATTAAAAGTATTCAGATTAGTTCCAGAATCAAGTTCTGGTTTGGTTGCAAGTGTAGATCAATCTGTTGTTGCTGTTCCGGCTGGTTCAAGTAAATCAGTTAAGGTATTAGCAAGTGCAGAAGAAAAGGGAGAATATAACTTTGGAGTTAATATTTTCTCAGGTGAAACACTTACAAGTAAAGCAGTTATGTCTATGAGCGTTGAAGGTAAAACTGCAAGCTCAGTTGCAAATCCAGTTGTAATTTTGGCAGTCGTATTATCAATAGTATTTGTAATATTATTGATTGTTTTGATTGTTTTAGTTACAAAAAAACCGGAAAAAACTGAAGAATTCGGAGAAAGCTATTATTAATTCTCCATTTATTTTTTATTTTTTATTTTTAAAGGCCCGAATAGGGCTTTAACTTTTTTATAGTTGGTAGCGAGTAGCTTGTAACCCGTAGTTGTTTTCTACGAGGAATCTATCCATCCACTAATTATTTAAACCAAATTCTTTTCATATTATAATAATGGAAGAAATTTTTTTAGGAATTGATGAGGCTGGAAAAGGGCCGGTTATCGGTCCGATGGTTGTTGCAGGATGTTTGATTACTAAAGAGGCACAGGTAGAATTAAAAAAATTGGGGGTTAAAGATTCAAAACAATTGACTCCGAAAAGAAGAGAATTTCTTGTTGGCGAGATAAAAAAAAGAATTTTAGATTATGAAGTTGTTGTCATTAGTGCGGATGAAATTGACGATTTTCAGGCAAAGAAAATAAATATTAATGAAATGGAATCTATAATTTGTTCTAAAATTATTAATCGATTAAATAATAAAAAAGATAAAATTTCTGTAATTGTTGATTGTCCGTCGGTTGGAATTTTAAAATGGAAAGATAGTCTTAAAATGAAAATAGAAACGCTTTCAAATTTAAACCTCTCTTGCGAGCATAAAGCAGATATTAATCATATTTGCGTTTCTGTTGCGTCAATTTTAGCGAAATCAAAAAGAGAGGAAGAGATGGACAAACTGAAAAAAATTTATGGAGAGGAAATTGGTTCGGGATATACTTCTGACCCTAATACTCAAAAATTCGTTGAAAAATATTGTGTAAAATATGCAAACAAAGGAATATTTAGAAAGTGTTGGGAGACGTGGAAAAACGCGTGTCAAAAAACTCTTTGAAATATTTTTTTAATTTGTTAGACAAGATTTATTAATTATTAAAATTCTTTTATAATATGGATATCTCGATGTATCAGAAAGAAGTTTTACAGAAATATCATAGCAACTCTCAAATTGCAAGAGTTTTAACTGAAGATTGGTTTCATTCTCAAATGTATTGTCCTTGTTGTTTAAATAAAAACATCATAAGGTATCCAAATAATCAGAAGGCAAGTGACTTTTTTTGTCAAAAATGTAAAAATGATTTTCAATTAAAAAGTTCTAAATCTCCTTTTGGCAAAAGGGTTGTTGATGGAGAGTTTAATACGATGGTCTCTGTTATTGAAAATGGAAAATCTCCGAATTTTTTTATACTTCATTATTCTCCTGAAGATTGGGTAGTCAAATCTTTAACTATGATTCCTAAATTTTTTGTTAATCTTTCAATTTTGGAAAAAAGAAAGCCTTTGTCTTTTTCTGCACGTAGAGCCGGATGGGTTGGATGTAATTTTTTATTAGATCGGTTGCCTCACGAAGGAAAAATAGAGATAATTGATAACGAAGTTGTTAAAGACAAAGAAGAAATAAATAAAATTTGGAAAAAGATGTTTTTTCTTATGAATAAAAATCCAAATTTTCGAGGGTGGACTTCCGATGTGCTAAAAATTGTCCAAGAACAAAATAGTATTTTTACTCTTAAGGATATTTATAAATATGAAAATTATTTTAAGGAATTGCATCCAGAAAATAATAATATCCAAGCAAAGATAAGACAGCAATTGCAAATTTTAAGAGATAACAGAATGATCATCTTTAAAAATAATGGAACATATGAAATAGTGTAATGAAAAAGTATTTTGTTTTAGAAATTGGTAATTCGGCATATACTGAATTTCTGATGAAAGATGGAGAGTATGACGAAACTTGTGATGCTATTTTAGTTGATGAGGTTGAAGCAAATTCGAAAAATGAAGCCTACGAGAAAGTTATAAATGCTCCCGAGCATAAGAATAAGGTTTTTGATAATTTAATTGCAAGGCGAGTTATTTAATTTATCTCCTCTTTCTTCGTTATACTTAAAAACCTCGCTTGCTATTAAAATCTATGACATATGTAAAAGGGTTGACTATGCATGGTTTCAAAAGTTTTGTTAAAAAAACGGAGTTGCCTTTTACTCCAGGAATAAATGTTATTTTGGGACCTAATGGTTCGGGAAAATCAAATGTTACTGATGCTCTTTGTTTTGTTTTGGGGCGTTTGTCAATTAAGTCGATGCGAGCGGCAAAGGCGAGCAATTTAATTTTTTTGGGAACGAAAAATCTTCCTCCGGCAAAAGAGGCGTCGGTTGAAATTGTTTTTGATAATTCAGATAATACTTTTGGAAGCGATGCTAAAGAGATAATTCTCAAAAGAATTTTGAGAAAAAATGGACAGAGTATTTACAAAATAAATGGTCAGACGAGAACGCGTCAGGACGTTTTATCCGTTTTAGGTGCTGGAGGAATTGATCCTAATGGATTTAATATCATTTTACAGGGAGAGATTCAGAATTTTGTTAAAATGCATTCGGATGAAAGAAGAAAAGTTATAGAAGAGGTTGCAGGGATTTCTATTTATGAGGCGAGAAAAGAAAAATCTCTTCACGAATTAGATAAAACTGAAGAAAAATTAAAAGAAGTTTTGTCTATTTTAAGAGAGAGAACAAGCTATTTGAATAATTTAGAAAAAGAAAGACAGGATGCATTAAAATTTAAAAAAATTGAGAAGGATATTTTATCTTTTAAGGCGAGTATTATTTATTACGATTTATCTAAAAAAAAGAAAGAAGGCCAAGAGATTGACGAGTTAATTGAGAGAAAAAATAAAGAGATAGAAAAAATAAAACAATCAATTGTTAAAGTTCGTTTGGAAATAGAAAATTTACAGACAAAGGTTAACGAGATAAATTCTACAATTCAAAAATCTGCAGGATTGGAGCAAGAAAAATTAAATCAGGAGATTGCAAATTTAAGAGCAGAACTTGCCGGGTTAAATGTTAAGTTAGAAAGTTCTGAAAAAAAATTAAACGAGATAAAAAAGAAAAAACAAGAACTTTCTGAAAGTATTAGAAATAGCGAATTAGTTATTGCGGAAATGCAAAAGGCATCTCCCACAATTGCAAAAAAACAACAAGAATTAGAGAAGAGAAAAAAAGAACTGGCTATTCTAGAAGAACAGCGTAAAAAATTTTATGTGACTAAATCTGAATTAAAATCAATTAAAGAGCGAATTGAAGAAAAAGCAAAATTGCTTCAATCTTATAACAACGAATCAAATTATATTTTAAATGAGATTGATAATCTTTCTAAAGATATTTTTGATATTCATTCTAGTCGTGAAAAAGTTGTAAATTTAAATAAAATCTTAGAAGAGAAAAAAAATAAATTAGATTCTACAAATAAAAGAGAGGTGGAGTTAGAAAAAATTATTCATACTAATGAATATGAAATTGATTCGCAAAATAAAATTGTTGAAAAAATTTCTAAAATTGATGTTTGCCCGCTTTGTAAAAGTAAAATTACTCCTGAACATATTCATTCAATTAAGGACGAAATTTCTCCAAAAGTTTCTAATTTGACTTTGGAAATAGAATCTTCAAAAAAAGAGTTGGGCGAGATTAATTTTTTAAGAATAGAATTAAAGCAGGAAATAGAATCTCTTTCTCAAGAAATCTATAAAAGAAATTCAGATATTTTGAAGTTGGCAAATGTTGAAGGAAAAAAGGAGCAAATAAAATCTTTACAAGAAAAAACTGAAAACATCCAAAAAGAATTAGAAGATTTTGTTAAGAGGAAAAAGTTTTTGGAATCTAATTTTGATGAGAGTTCGAATATAGAGCAAAAATACGAGACGGCGAGGGTCGAGATTCAAGAAATTTCTTTAACTGCCGAGGAGAATGTTGATTCTGAAATTTCTTTTAAACAAAGAGAGATTGAAAGAGCAAAAATTCAATTGAATCAGTTGGCTCGTGATGAGGAAGATTTGTCTGAAGAATTTTCTTCTTTAAAAAAGAGTCTTAAAGAAAAGGAAACTCTTTTAGAGCAAAAGAGAAAAAAGGAAGAGGAGCTAAGCAGCAAGTTTAAAAAATTAATCGAACAAAGAGATTTAATTCATAAGACCATTAGAGATAAAGAGATAGAATTTGCTTCTTTTGAAAATAATCTTCGTTTTTCTGAGAGTTCTTTTAATAATTCAAAAATTGATAAGGCAAAGGTTAGTGCTGAAATTGAAAATTTGGAGATAGAACTTCTTGAGTTTGGAGAGATAGAAATTATAAAATCGAGTAGAGATTCGCTTCACGAAAAACTTTCGAAGGCTCAAAATGATATTTCTAAAATTGGTTCAGTCAATCTTCGTTCTTTAGAAGTTTATGATTCTATAAAACAAGAGTATGATAAAATTAAAGAAAAAGTTGAAACGATTACAAATGAAAAAGAAGGAATTTTAAAAATTATTCACGAAATAGATATTAAAAAAAGAAGGACTTTTTTGAACACCCTTGATTCCTTGAATGAAATTTTTTCTAGGAATTTTGCACAAATTTCTGTAAAAGGAGAGGTTTCTCTAGATTTAGAAAATAAAAAGGAGCCTTTTTCGGGAGGGGTTGGAATTGTTGTTAAAACTGGTCACGGGAAATATTTTGATGTTACTTCTTTATCTGGGGGCGAGCAAACTATGGTTGCACTTTCTTTGATTTTTGCAATACAGGAGCTTAAACCTTATGCGTTTTATATTTTAGATGAAATTGATGCGGCACTTGATAAAAGAAATTCTGAAAGACTTGCTTCTTTGTTGAAAAAATATATGCAAAAAGGACAGTATTTGGTTGTAAGTCATAACGATGAAGTTATTTCTAACGCGACGAATCTTTTTGGTGTTTCAATGCACGAAGGAGTTAGTAAAGTTGTAAGTATGAAAATTTAAAAAAGTAAAGCTTAAAAGTAGGGATTTCTTATTGATTTTATATTCATAGCGGGGTAGAGCAGCCTGGAGTGCTCGTCGGGCCCATAACCCGGAGGTCGTGAGGTTCAAATCCCACCCCCGCTATTTTTTAAAACAATAGTTTTAAAATATCTAAGTTTCTATATCTTTTATGGGGTTATTTGATTTTTTTAAAAAGAAGGAAGAGAAAGTAGAAAAGGAAGAAAACTATTTTTCAAATCTTGAAGAGTCTATTCAAAAGAGAGTTGAAAGAAGTAAAGAAAAAGAAAAGGTAATTTTAAAAATTATTAAAGATAAGCTTTCTTCTTTTTTAGAAAGACTTTCTGTTCAAATAGGTGTTTTAGAAAATATTGATTTAAAGGATTCTCGTTCGGATGAGAGGTTGAAATTTATTGTTTTAGAAAATCTTTCGAATTATATTAAATATTTGGGAATACTTTCAAAAAAATTAAAAGATTTAGATAAGGAGAGTTCTGAAGAATTTATTAAGGAGATACAAAATATTTTTTTAGAATTCAAAAAAAATTCTAAAACAAGCAGAGAAAAATCTACTTATTTGATTGGTAAGGAAATTCGTGATGTCAAGGAAAATTTCGGAGATTTTTTTCAAGAAATTAATGATTTTATAGAAGAGGAAAAATCTTTTTTTGATGAACTTTCCGTAACAAAAGAACTTTTTGAACTCTCTAAGAAACTTTCGGAGCTAAATAATTCTCGTTTGGATATTGAAGAAGAAAAAGTGGGATTAGAAAACGAGTTATTTTTATTAAGAGAAAATTTGGAGAATACCCTTTCAAATATTAATCGAATAAAAGAAACTCCCGAATACTTAGAGCAGTCTAGTAAAAAAGAAAAAATAGAATCTTTGAAGCTTGATTTAAGAAAAAAAATTTTTGATTTGAAGGGAACTATAGATTTTAAAAAATTATATAATAATTATCATCATGATCCTAAAAAAATGTCTTTAATTAAAGAGTATGATGAAAATTTTTCAAAAATTATTTCAGATTCAAACGATTCTTTTTTGGAGCTTCTTTCAAAGGATGAAAAAGAAAAAGTTTTGAAAGAATTAGACGAACTTAAAAAAAGATATTCTGAATTAAAAGAGCTTGTAGAGAATAAAAATCCTGTGGAAATTTTAATTGAAGATAAAGAAAGGTATGAGAAAAGTATTGAGGACCTTTTGGCCGAATTAGATAAGAGGCAAAAATCTTTGTTAAAATTAGATTTTTCTGAGGAAGGGGCTAAAAAAACGGTTTCTCTTTTATTTGAGAAAATTGATGCAAATTATTCTTTCTAATAAGATTTAAATAGATATTTTTCTATTCTTTTGCATGCATTTAATAAGGGGGATTTATAATTTGTAAAATGAGGAATAAAGATATTAATTTTAAAAAGAGTTATTCTAAAGAAGTTTTTTCTTTAGAAGGTAAAAAAATTTTTTCTACATTTCTTTTTTTATCTTTTCTTTTATTGATTTTCTTTTTTTTGTTTGTCTCTTGTCAGAATGGATTTTGTCCCAAAAAGATAGGTTCTATTTTAGATAATGGAATTACTGGAAAGGTTATTGATTCTTCTGGAGATTTTAATTACGTTTACGAAGATTATTCTTCGGAGGATTTTGATTCTTTAAGAGAATTAAAAAGAAAAGAAAGTATTTTGAATTTTCGTTTTTCTTTAGTCATTTTTGTCTTTTGTCTTTTTGTCTTTTTTGTTTGTATATTTTATTTGCTTTTTTATAAAAAAGATAAATCTGCTTCAATTTCTTCAAATATTAAAGAGAAAAAAGATAATTCTTTTGAGTTTAATAAAAAATTTTCATTAAAGAGAGATAGAAGAAAATTTTAAAACTTTAAAAATATAAGAATTCTTTAATATTATGAAAAAATTAAAATCTAAAATTATTTTTTTTGCTCTTTTGTTGTTTTTTGTTTTTTGGACATTTTTAATTTATAAATTTTCTCCGGAAGCGATGATAGAATCTATTGGGATAGAAAATTCTTATTTTGTTGTTTTTATTGTTTCTTTATTTGGAGGAATTTCAATACTTTTTCCAATTCCTTATTATATTTTTGTAATGACTTTTGCTGCGGGAGGTTCTAATCCTATTTTATTGGGTATTTTTGCCGGAATTGGGCTTACCTTGGGGGATTCAACTTCTTATTTATTTGGTCGGCATGGCGGAAAAATAATTCCAAATAGATATAGTAAAATTTCAAAAAGTATTTTAAATAAATTAGTTTCATATCCGGAGTGGTTAAGAGCATCAATTATTCTTTTGTGGGGTTCAATAGTTCCATTGCCTAGTGATATTTTAACAATTCCTTTAGGTTTGATGGGATATTCTTATAGGAAATTAATTATTCCTTTAGGTGTTGGTCATATAATTTTTAATACAATTATTGCTTTTTCAGGATATTATGGCATTAATTTTATATTGCAATTTTTATGATTTTAAATAGCTAGGCATTAAAGAATTATGTCCAAATTGTATTACCAAATCTATTTTTGGTCGAATTTTTTCTAAACCTACCGGAGTGTCACATGCACCGTAACAGCTTCCAAGCCAAATTAAAAATTTTGATTTTGTTTTATTTTCTAGATAATCCACAATTGTTGTAGAATAATGTTTTATTCCGTCGGGAAATTGTAAAAGAACTATTTTTGCATTATTTTTTTTTATTTCGTTTATTATTTTTTCTAATTCTAGGTGATATATTTCGTTTAATTTTTCTAAAGTGTATTCTTCCATTTTAAATATTTATTGATTTTTGTATTGTTCTATCGAGTTGTCGAAAAATTCTATTTCTATCCCTACTTTTTTAAACATTTCTTCGGATTCTTCTCCTCCACGATATTTTTTTTCACAGACGACCCTTTTTATTCCGCAGTTAATTATTAACATTGCACAAGTTCTGCACGGAGTCATTTTGCAATAAAGCGTTGCCGCTTCTAAACTAATTCCTAATTTTGCTGCTTGGCATATTGCGTTTTGTTCAGCGTGAACAGTTCTAACACAATGGTTGGTAATGCTTGCGTCTTCATGAATTGTTTTTCTAAAATCGTGTCCTATTTCGTCGCAGTGAGGAAATCCTTTTGGAGAACCGACATATCCACTAACTAAAATTTGGTTTCCTTTTGCAATAACGCAACCACTTCTTCCTCGATTACATGTTGCTCTTTTTGCAATTGCACGTGTTACTTCCATGAAATATTCGTCCCAAGAGGGTCTTTTGTAATCAGTTATTCCGTCTATTTCATTTTGTGATTTGTCTTTTTCTTTTATTAATATATACTCTACTCTTGTCTTTAAACTTTCAAGGGTTGAATTGTTTATTATTTTATAATCGGATAACTCTAAACATTTGTCTACTTGTTGGCCCACCCCCGATTCTTCTTTTCCTCTGTCTCGGACTTCCATTTTTTTGAAATCTTCGATTGTTTTTGGGTCGCTTTCTCTTTTTCTTTCAATTAGTCTTTCAAAACGCATTTCTTCTGGAGCATCCACACCAATCATTATCCCTTTTTTGTTTTTTATTTCTTCAATTTCTCCAGGGTTTCTTATTCCGTCAATAACTAAATTTTCTGTATTTGAATTTTCATTTAGGCATCTTTTTACTAATTCTCCAGATCCGAATTTTTCTCTTATTTCGTTTCCAATATCTTGTAAATCCGAAGTTTTATATTCGGTTAGCCCTCTTTTTAGTGCTTCTTTTCTTACTTCATCCGAAGTAGAGCAATAAACAAATCCTTTTTCTCTTAATATTTCTGTAACAATTCCTTTTCCTGATGCTTTTGTTCCTGTAACTCCAATTATCATGTTAAAATTATAAAAAATAACTTTATAAAAATTTGTATGTGTAATTTGGTATTTTCGTTAGATTTAAAAAAAATCTTTTCCATCTTTATTTATGGATTTAAGAAAAAAGGTGGGAAAAGAGAACTTTATTTATTTGTTTCGTCACGGTAAGACGGACTTTAATGTTCGTAAGATTTTTACCGGTTGGAAGGATTCTAATTTGACTAAAGAAGGAATAAAGAATGCCAAGGAAATTTCAAAAATATTAAAAAATAAAAAAATTGATGTAGCAATTTATACACATCTTTCTCGTTCAAAAGATACTTTAAAATATGTTTTGAAAATTCACCCCGAGTGTAGGACTTTAATTTGTGATGATAGGATGATAGAGCGAAGTTATGGAGAGTTGGAAGGAATGAAACATGAAGATTTTATTAAAAATACAGGCAAGGAACTTTTTTTATTAGGAGAATATTCTAATTTAAATAAAAAAGAAAAAAAGGAGTACGAACTTTTTTTAGGAAAAAAAGAATACGAAACAATTCATCGCGGATGGGAAATTTCAGCACAAGACGGGGAAAGCTTTTTAGACGTTGAAAAAAGAGTTTTAGATTTTATTTTTTGGTTAAAAAAATATGTAAAAGAAAATAAAGTTAATGTTATGATTTCTGCACACGGAAATTCTATTCGTATTTTTAGAAAAATTTGGGAGGAAAAAGAAAAAAAAGAAGCATCAAGGTGGGAGATTCCTTATGATAAGGTTTATACTTACAAAGTTTAATTTTTAAAATGTTTACCTTTATATACTTCGCTTTTAATTTGTTTGAATGGTTAAAAAGTTTGAAGCAATATTTTTTGATATAGATAATACTCTTGTCGATTTTGTTAAAATGAAAGAGGCTTGTTGTAATGAAGCGATGGATGCGATGATTGGCGCGGGCCTAAATATAAAAAAAGAAGAGGGAATGAAAATTCTTTTTAATTTGTATAATCAGTATGGAATAGAATACCAACATATTTTTGAAAAATTATTAAAGGAATTGAAAGGTAAAATTGATTATCGTATTGTTTCTTACGGGATTATTGCTTATAGAAAAATGCGTGAAAATTATTTGGTTTCTTATCCGAATGTAGTTTCTACTTTGAAAATTTTAAAAAAGGATTATAAACTTGGAGTAATTAGCGATGCTCCTGTTATGCAGGCTTGGATGAGACTCGTTGGAATGAAATTAGATAACTTCTTTGAAGTGGTCGTTACTAAGGCAGATTCTAGAAGACAAAAAATTTCTCCTGCACCATTTAAATCTGCTTTAAGAAAAATGAATGTTTCTCCTTTGAAGGCGATTATGGTTGGAGATAGAATTTCAAGAGATATTGAAACTCCAAAAAAATTGGGGATAAAAACAATTTATGCTCGTTATGGGGATTTAAATCCCGCACAAAAAAATAAAAGTGGTGCGGATGCAGAAATCGAAGATATTTCTCAAGTGATTTCTGTTGTTAATAAGTGGGAAAAATTAAAAAATAAATAATAAAAAAATAAAATTGTTTTTATTCTGAAACTAGAAATGACCACCAAGCTTTTTTGGTTTTTATTATTTCTCCAGTTTCGGCATCAACTTGCGCCTCTACATCAATTTTTGTTTTAAATAGGCCCAAGAATTTTCCTTCTTTTTTTGCCTTTACTTCGTAGGTGGCTCTTGTTTGATTTTTTTCTCCAACTTCTTTTAATTCTATTTGACAGCCTTCATCAGGATTGCAAACTTTTAATTGTAATCTTTCTATTGCTCTTTGGGAAGCCGTGCTTGGCATAATTTTTATAGATGAATTTTTTCCATTTGAAAGTTCTGCTCTAAGAGAAGTTTTATTTTCAACTTCATCGTATTCTGAAGAAAGATTTATTTTTGATTTAGCTTTTATTCCTTCGACTTCAATTTCTAATTCTTTTCCGTTTTCGGATTTTACCTTTACTTCTTTTCCAAGAATAGTAACCGATGTTCCATTTTGAAGTCTTTCTTGCGTTCTCTCTTGTATTCTTTCTCTAATTTCTTGTCCTAAGAGTCCTTGCTGATTTTGATTTCCATTTTCAGCTAAAATCATTGAAGTAGTTAATAAAGCGAATAGCAAAATAAATATTGTTTTTTTCATTTTTGTACCTCCTTTCATTTCTTCTACTTTTTTATACTTTCTATTTATTTAAAACCTTGGATTTTAAAATAATGTGGTTTCTTTCCCTAAATCCTTAAATACTCGTTTTATATTTAATTTTATGGCAAATCCAAACTGTCCAAAATGTAAAGGTGAAGGAAGAATTAAAGAGAGAGATGGAACGATTCATCCTTGTTATGATTGTCTTTTGGGCGGGTATATGGATCAACACGATTCAAAGCTAAAAAGCGGAGAAGAAATTGGATTTAAAGTTTAATTTTTTTAATTATTAAAGAATTTTTTAGCAATTAGAAATTGATTTTAATTTTTCTATTGATTGAACTCCAATCATCATTTCTCCATTAATTATCCATGTAGGGGTTCCAGGTATTTTTGAACATTTTTCTCTTTCTTGCATGCAGTCTATTGTGTTTAGGTATTTTATTCCATCTCCCAAAATATTTTTTTGAGTTGTACAATGAGAGCATCCTTTTTGAATATATAAGGTAGAAATTTTTGAAAGGCATTTGAAGAAATCTTCTTCGTTGTTTTCTGGATTTGGTTTATCTGTGTTTTTAAAAAATAAAGCATAAAATAAAAAAACTAAAATGATTATTGCAAGAGAAAATAAAATAAGATATATTTTTTTATCCTTATTTGTCTCTTTTTTTTGTTTCTCTCTTTTTTTCATTGGATTTGAATGTCATGTTTCTTTTTAAATTTAGTGGCCAGATGGCCGGTGGAAAAGGACTAATGGCTACGAGTTACTAGCCACTATCTATTTTGGGATAATTTTTTGGAATTAAAATCTTAAATTCTTTTTCAATTTTATTTTTATGCATAAAGATTACAAAGAATGGACTCTCGTAAAAAAAGAAATAAACAATAAAATAGGATTGAAAATAAAATATTTTAAAGAAGAAGAAAAGATTTTAGAGCAATTGGTTATGGTTGTTCAAAAGGAA
>CAZLZF010000008.1:11688-15776 GCA_964563945.1 Candidatus Woesearchaeota archaeon | reverse complement strand
CCTTCTTTAGCAAATACTTCTTGGAGTTCTTGGACGAATCTTTCTTGTGTGAATACTACTTCGAGAAATCAAAGTAAATTTTTAACAGAATACGACGAGAATTATGAATCTTGTTATTTGAATACGCTTCTTCCTTCGGATTGGTGGAATGCGGGATTAAATATTACTCATTATGAATATAGAACGGTTTTTGATTCAACTTGTTTACCTCCAATGTATTGTGGAGATGGAATTTGTAATAATGGAGAAACTTGTTCTACTTGTCCACAAGATTGTGGTTCTTGTGGGGGCGGAAGTTCTCCTCCAAAAGAACCAGAAGAACCTGAAGTTCCAGAAGAACCAGAGGAACCTCTTTGCGAGGACGAATGTTCTTTAGGTGAAGTTTCAAAAACTTGTTTTGATTCAAAAACAATTTCAGAAAAAACTTGTGGAAATTATGATGACGATGAATGTTTAGAATGGGGTTCTTCAACAAAAACTTCTTGTCCGTCTTTGACAAGTTGCTCTTCTGGGCAATGTCTTCCAATTAATTGTGATCCTTTTTGGACTTGTTCTTCTTGGGGAGAGTGTTCTTTAGGAAATCAAACAAGAACTTGCACAAATACGGTTTGCGATTTACCTGTAAAAATAGAATATCAATCTTGTATTTCTTGTATAGAAAATTGGAAATGCGAATACACTTCTTGTTCTGTTGGTGATGAATATAGTTATCCTTATGATTGTGTGGATTTAAATTATTGTGGAACTTTTGAAAAAATGCCAGCTAAAAAAGAATGTTCTTTAAGAGAAGAAGACCCTTTAGAAGAAAATCCTGAAAATCCTTCTAAAGAAGGTGATGAAAGTCAAGGAGGAGAAACGGGTTCTGAATCTTCTTGTATTCCTTCTTTTGTTTGTCAAGGTTGGGGAGAGTGCGATGCAAGTTATTCTTTACAAAATATTGTAGATGGAATTACTTCTGTTACTGGAGTTCAAAGAAGAGAGTGTGTAGATTCAAATAAATGTGCTCCTGCAAAGACAGAATCAAAATCTTGTGAATTGAAAATAGATGTTTTAGCTAAAAAAACCTCTTGGTGTAATGATATTTATACTGAAATTTATGATTCTTCTTCAAATAAGTTATTAACAAGAATAAAAGAGACCAAAAATATTTTTTCTATCTCTGGAGTAAATATTGATTTCTTAGAAGGAGATTTCTCGGGATACTGTGGTTATTGTTATGATGGGGTTAAAAATTATGATGAAGAAGAAGTTGATTGTGGCGGTGCTTCTTGTCCTGCTTGTGTTGAAAATGTCGTTCTTTTTGATTGGGCAAGAATTACTTCCATTCTTAGTTGGACATTTTTTCTTTTATTATTCTTATTTGTAACATTAACAAACCTCTCTGATTTAAAACATATTTTATTTTCTGTTTATTACAAGGGAGCTTACTTTGAAGAAATGTTTCAATATAAAATGAATTCTATTTTTTCTAATAAACAAGGTTCTCCCGAAATAGTTAAAGCAAGATTAGATAAAAATTTGAAGGGTGCAAGACTTTCGGATGTTAAAATTTCTCATTTAAGAAAAGATTTTTTAAAGAAAAGTCTAAAAAGAAAAAAATAAATTTTTTTGATAATTTTTTATAAATTATTTTTAAATTTTTTATTTCTCGTCGATAAAGAGCATACAAAACTTTATAAACTAATTAATGTTTTTTAGTATAGTTTTAATAGAAGTGATAGTAAAAGTTTTACTTATCCTTTTATTTATTACATTTCATAGAAAATTGAGTTATTCGTTTAACTAATCTTCTAAAATAAAAAGTAAAAATGGTAGAAAATCAAAATTACGGAGCAAGTTCTATTAAGGTCTTGGAAGGACTTGAAGGAGTAAGAAAAAGACCTGCGATGTATATCGGTTCTACAGGTAAGGAAGGTTTGCATCACTTGGTTTATGAAGTTGTGGACAATTCTGTTGACGAATGTATGGGCGGTTATGCAGATAAAATTATTGTTACATTAAATGAAGACGGTTCTGTAAGTGTTGAAGATAATGGTCGAGGAATCCCTACAGATATTCATCCTCAATACGGTGTTCCGGCTTGTCAAGTCGCTTTGACTAAATTACACGCAGGTGGTAAATTCGACGATAAATCTTATGCAATTTCTGGAGGTCTTCACGGAGTGGGGGTTTCTTGTGTAAATGCTCTTTCAAATAAACTTATTTTGGAAGTAAAAAGTAAAGGAAGGCTACTTAGACAAGAATATTCTAGAGGAAATCCAGTAACTAAACTGGAAGAAGTTGGAAAAGTTTCTCCAAATGAAACAGGAACAACGGTTACTTTTTATCCTGATTCAGAAATTTTTTCTATTACTGATTTTGATTATAAGGTTTTGGATACTCGTTTTAGAGAAATTTCTTTTTTGAATGCCGGATTAAAAATTATTTTAATTGATAAAAAGAGAGATAAAAAAGAAGAGTTTTTTGCTGCAGGAGGATTGGTCGAGTTTGTTAAATGGTTAAATAAATCGAGAGATGTTTTAAATAAACCGTGTTATTTTAAAAGAGAAATAGAAAAGGTTGTTATTGAATGTGCTTTTCAATATACTACTTCTTATCAAGAAAATATTTTTGGTTTTGTAAATACTATTAATACTGTCGAGGGTGGAACGCATGTAACAGGATTTAGAACGGCAATTACTCGAGTCGTTAATGATTATGCAAAAAAGAAAGGAGTTTTAAAAGATAAGGACGAGTCTTTAACTGGAGATGATGTTCGTGAAGGAATTACTGCAATTGTTAGTATAAAATTAAGAGACCCACAATTTGAAGGACAGACAAAAACAAAATTAGGAAATTCTGAAGTTAAAGGTTACGTTGATTCTGTTTCTACCTTAGCGTTAGCAGAATTTTTTGAGGAAAATCCGAGTGCCGCAAAAGCAATCGTCGGAAAAGCAATGGATTCGGCTAAAGCAAGACTTGCTGCTAAAAGAGCAAAAGATTTGGTTAGAAGAAAAAATGCTTTTGCTATTGGCGGACTTCCTGGAAAATTAGCGGATTGTTCAAGCAAAAAAAGAGAGACGACTGAACTTTACATTGTTGAAGGAGATTCTGCAGGTGGAAGTGCAAAACAAGCAAGAGATAAGGCACATCAAGCAATCCTTCCTCTTAGAGGTAAAATTTTAAATATAGAAAAAGTTAATCCTTCTAGAGCACTTGCTAACGAGGAAATTACAAATTTAATTACAGCAATTGGCGTTGGAATTGGAGAACAATTTAATTTAGAGAAATTAAGATATAATAAAATTGTTATTATGACCGATGCAGATGTAGATGGAGACCATATTAGGACTTTGCTTTTAACTTTTTTTTATCGATTCATGCCAAAATTAATTGAAGAAGGACATGTTTATGCAGCAGTTCCTCCTCTTTATCGTGTTAGAAAGAAAAAAGATCATTATGTTTATAGCGAAGAAGAACTTAGCGAAATAACTAAAAGATTAAATACAACAAATGTTACAAGATTTAAAGGTCTTGGTGAGATGAGTTCAGAACAATTGTGGGAAACAACAATGAATCCAGGGGTTAGAAAGCTCAAAAAAATTTATGTTAGTGATGCTATTGAAGCAGATCAAGTTTTCAAAATGCTTATGGGGGACGATGTTTCCGGACGTAAAGAATTTATATTTGAAAATGCTCATGAAGCAAACCTAGATATTTAAAATGGCAAAAGCAGGAAAAATACAAACTCCCGATTGGGTACTTGAAGGATACGAATCTAAAAAAGAGTACGAGAAGGCAAAAGGTTTAAACAAGGGAAAAAAATCTGAAGAAAAAACATTTAAAATAAAAGTCTGTCCAAAGTGCGGAGGGTACGATGTTTCTGTTTTGCTTATCGGAGAAGAAGGGAAAAGTGCAAAAGATTGGGAATGTAAAAGTTGTAAATGGTCTGGAAGGAATATTGGAGAAAAGGAATTGGATGAGGACGAGTTCATGAAATATCTTGATGATAAGGGGGAGGAAGTAGCATGATTGTTCACAAGATATTCCACCAAAGGCAAAAAATCGTTCCTACGATTTTTAGTTGTTCCATTTTTCAGGAGGGGCTG
>CAZLZF010000008.1:2848-11588 GCA_964563945.1 Candidatus Woesearchaeota archaeon | reverse complement strand
GAAAAATAAAACAAGGCAAAAAATCGTTCCTACGATTTTTAGTTGTTCCATTTTTCAGGAGGGGCTGTTTAAGAAAAATAAAACAAGGCAAAAAATCGTTCCTACGATTTTTAGTTGTTCCATTTTTACCTTCCTTTATTCGACAGGTTTAAATTATAGTAAAAATAAAACAATGAAATATTTAGATGATAAAGGGGAGGAAGTTGCGTAATTTTAAAATGGAAGAATATACAAAAAAACAAATTGCAGAAATTGAGAAGGTTAGAAAATATTTGGATGAAACTTTCAAAGAGGAGAATAAGTCTAAGGAGTTTTCCTTTAATCAAGCAAAACACGTTTATGAAGCAATGGGAAGAAATTTTGATCCTAAAGGAGAATATGATGCAGTAGTGGGAGAAGCTCTTGGGTTTAATAAAGATATTAATTTTCGACTTAGAAGTTTTAAAAGAGTTCCAGATAAAGATTTAGAAGAGCTTGTTGGAAAGAGCAAGGGCGAGAGAACTAAACTTGACTCTTACGGGCAAATTATTACAAGTTTTATTTTTATTTCTTTAATTCTTGCAGGTATTTTTTCTTTAGGAAAATTAACTGGTTACAACATTGCAACAATTTTTGAAAAAGTAGATTTTTCTATCGCAACAATTGTTTTTGTTGGAGGATTATTTTTGTTTGGAATTTATTTTTATTTGACGGGAGGAAAAAAGAATGGACGAAAGTGAAGAAAATGTTGAAGAGCAAAATTTAGAAGAGAACGTTGAAGAAAATTTTGAAGAAGATGAAGGTGGAGAAGAATATTTAGAAGAAGAATTAAATGAGGGTTCTCCAAGACTAGATTCAAATGGAAATGTAATTCCAGATTATGGCAAGGGTCTTGTTGCTACAGAAATTTCTGGAGAGATGAAAAAATCTTATTTAGATTATGCGATGAGTGTAATTGTTTCTCGGGCAATTCCTGCGATTGAAGACGGTTTAAAACCTGTTCAAAGAAGAATTTTGTATTCTATGGACGCAATGGGATTAAAGCCAAATACAGCAACAAAAAAATCAGCAAGAATTGTTGGTGATGTTATTGGTAAATACCACCCTCACGGAGATATTGCGGTTTATGAGACGATGGTTCGTATGGCTCAAGATTTTTCTTTGAGATATCCTTTAGTTTTTGGTCAGGGTAATTTTGGTTCTGTAGACGGAGATAGTGCAGCTGCAATGAGGTACACCGAAGCCAAACTCACTAAAATTTCTATGGAATTATTGGAGGATTTGGAAAAAGATACTGTTCCTTTCGTTCCAAATTATGATTCTTCAATGGTTGAACCTTCTTTACTTCCAGGTAAACTTCCTGCACTTATGCTTAATGGCGCAACAGGTATTGCTGTCGGTATGGCAACAAATATTCCTCCACATAATTTAAATGAGGTTTGTGATTCAATTCTTGCTTATATTGAAAATGATAAAATTACTGTAAAAGAATTAATTGGAACGATAAAAGGACCAGATTTTCCGACGGGGGGAATTGTTTCGGGAGATATGGTTTCTCTTTATGAAACAGGTAAAGGAAGATTGATTTTAAGAGGTAAAACAAAAGTAGAAAAAGTTAAAGGTAAAGAAGTTATTGTGATTTACGAAATTCCTTATATGGTTAATAAATCCGATTTGGTTAAAAACATTGCAGAACTTGCAAGAGATAAAAAAATTAAAGATGTTTCAGATATTCGTGATGAATCAAGTAAAGGGAAAACAAGAATTGTTTTAGAATTTAGGAGAGGTGCAAATCCAGATTACATTATAAATTCTTTATATAAATTTACTAGGCTTCAAGATTCTTTTAGTGTCAATTTTCTTGCCCTTGTCGAAGGAAAACCAAAAATTTTGGGATTAAGAGATGTTTTAGAAAATTATGTTAAATACAGAAAACAGATTGTTACAAACAGAACGCAATTTGAATTAAAAAAAGCAAATGAAAGACAAGAGATTGTTGAAGGTTTACTTTTAGCTCTTGCAAATTTGGACGAAGTAATAAAGATAATTCGTTTTGGGGCAAGTCCAAGTCAAGAATTAAAAGAGAAATTTAAGTTTACAGACAATCAAGTTAAAGCAATTTTAGAAACGAAATTAAGACAATTGACTTCTTTAGAACATGAGGGTTTGAAAAAAGAAGCAGGAGAATTAAGTGAAAAGATTCGTAGGTTGGAAAATATTCTTGCAAATATTTCAGAAATTTTGAAAATCATTTCTAATGAAGTTAAGGAATTAAAAGTAAAATATGGTGATGAAAGAAGAACAAGAGTTTTGAAAAATATAGGCGAAATAAACGAAGAAGATTTGGTTCAAAAGAAAGAAGTTGTTGTTACCATTACTGATAAAGGATATGCAAAAAGAATGGATGTTAGTGCATATAAGCAGCAAAAGAGAGGAGGAAAAGGAGTAATTGGGAATAATTTATCGACGGATGATTTTACAAAACAACTTCTTAGTTGTTCTACTCACGATTACTTAATGTTTTTTACTTCTCGTGGAAGAGTTCTTTGGCTTAAGGCACACGATATCCCTGAAGCTGAAAAATATAGTAAAGGAAAAGCTTTAGTCAACTTACTTGGATTAAAAGATGAGAGAGTTACAAATGTTTTATCTTTAAATAATTTTGAAGATTCTTTATTTATGGCTACTAAAAAAGGAATGGTAAAGAAAATTTCTCTTTCTTACTTTTCTAAACCTCGTAGTGGGGGAGTAAAAGCAATTACTTTGCCTGCAGACAATTCGGATTTGCTTGTCCGTGTTGAAGTTTTGAAAAAGACTCAAGAAGTTATGCTTGTAACAAGGAAAGGTCAGGCAATTCGGTTTAATTCCGATGATGTTCGTTCTATGGGTAGAGCAAGTTATGGTGTTACAGGGATTAAACTTCATTCTGGCGACGAGGTTGTTAGTATGGAAGTTTTGGGTTCTTCGAATATTCTTACAATTACTACAAAAGGTTATGGTAAAAGAACGGCTGTAGAAGATTATAGGAAAACCGCTCGTGCTGGAAAAGGAGTTATAAATGTTAAAGTTACAGAGAAAACGGGGGATGTAGTAAATACTGTTTCTGTTGAAGATTCGGATAGTATAATTATAACGACTGCAAAAGGAATAATAATGAGAACTAATTTGAAGAATATTCGAGTAATGGGGCGGGCAACACAAGGAGTTCGGATTGTTCGGCTTCAAGATGGAGATAAGGTTAGTGATATTATCCGAGTTGTTGAACAGTCTGAAGAAATTCCAGAAGTAAATAAGGAAGACATTGGAAGCGAAGAAATTATCGATGAAAGTGTTTTGAATGAAGAATAATTCTTAAATTGGAGAAAGTTTATAAGATATAAAATTGTTTTTTAATAATGGCACAGTATTCCCACTCTAAATTATCTACTTTTGAACAATGTCCTTATAAATATAAATTAAGATATATAGAAAAAATTATTCCAGAAATTGAAAAATCTATTGAGGCACATTTGGGAACTTGCGTTCATTACGCTTTGGAATGGGTGTATAAAGAAGTTTTAAATAAAAAAATTCCAACTTTAGACGAGGTTATTGTTGTTTATAGCGAAAAATGGAACGATGAAGAAGTTGAAAATTTTTTAATTGTTAAAAAAGAATTTACTGCTAAAGATTATTTTGAAAAAGGTTTGAAATTTATTATTGATTATTATTCTAAGAATCATCCTTTTGAAGATGGAACGGTTGAATTAGAAAAAGAAGTAAAAATAAATTTAGGAAATTCTACAATTATTGGATATATTGATCGTTTATCTTTAGGAGAAGAAGAAATTCAAATTCATGATTATAAGACGGCAAACTCTATTCCTTCAAAAGAAAAAATTGAAACTGACAGACAACTTGCATTATATTCTATCGCAATAAAAGAAAAATACGGTAAAGCTAAAAAAGTAAAACTTGTTTGGCATTACCTTGCACATAATTTAGATATAACTTCTTCTCGAACTGAAGAACAATTAGAAAATTTGAAAAAAGATATTTTAGAATTAATTGACAAAATAGAAAAAGCAAAAGAATTTCCTAAGTGTGAATCTGTTCTTTGTAATTGGTGCGAATATAAAAATATTTGTTGTGGAGAAAAAAAGGAAATAGAAAAAGATTATCCGACGGTTTCTAAATATATTAGAGAAAATTAATTTAGCGAAATTTCTTCTCTTTTTCTATTGAAAATTTTACATAAATTGTATCCGAAAAATTCTTCGGGAGTCACAATTTCAAATTTCCAGGAGGGAGGTAGTTTTTCTAAATAAGAATACCAATTATTTTTTCCTTTTGTCGATTCTCCTATAAAATGATAAAATTTTAAATTTTCTAAAAAATAACAAGATTTATTCAATATTAAATTTCCTTTTTTATCGTACAGTTCTTCGTAAACTTTTCCTCTGCTATTTTTGAAACTTATTCCGGGAGTATTTTTAAAAAATCTTGGGTTTAAACTTGTTTTGTCTTCTGTTATTTTATCTTTTGTTACAGAGTAGCAATCAAAGCATAAACCATCAACTTGGTATTTGTTTTCTAGAAATTCTTCTAGTGCGTAAATTGTTCTAATTGGAAATCTTTCGTCTGCATCTAATATTAGTGAAAATTCTGTTTGCACTTTTTCTAATGTTGAATTTCTGCTTTGTGCAAATCCTTTAAATTCTTCTTGGAATATGGAAAGATGAGAATATTCTTTGCTCATTTTTTTTAATAAATTAAAAGTATTGTCTGTTGAACCTGTGTCAATTATTACAGCTTTTTCAACATATGGGAGAATATTTTTGCAATAATCAACTATTCCTCCTGCAGAGTTTTGTTCTTCATTTCTTACTATTGCTGTAAGTGTGGTTCCCCTTAAAAAAGGTGACTTTACCATGAATCTATTTCTTTTGAGCCTTTAAATTTTTTTTTGTTTTCGATTATTTAATTGCTAGTGCTTACTATCCGTAATCTTTAAAAACCAATTATTACAACATAATCTATGGCATTTAAATTTAATATTGGAACAAAGTCAGGAAAGACCTTCAAATTAGAAACAGAAGCTCAAAGCGTAGTCGATAAAATGATTCGTTCTGTTGTTCAGGGAGAAGAAATTTCTCCAGATTTGGCAGGATATGAGTTTGAAATTGCTGGAGCAAGCGATGGTTCTGGATTCACTTTAATGGAAAACGTTGAAGGTGTTGGATTAAAAAAAGTTATGCTTGGATATGGAAAAGGAATGCATAAAAGAGTTAGAAGAGAAGGAAAGAAAAAAGTATCAAATTTTAAACCAAAAGGTTTGAGATTGAGAAAAACAGTTAGAGGAAAATTAATTTCTAATGAGGTTGTTCAAATAAATCTTAAAATATTAAAAGAAGGAAATAAAAAATTAGAAGATGTTTTTCCAGAGCAAGTTAAAGCTCCCGAGAGTGTCCAATAATTTTTACCATAAACTTTTAAACTAATTATTCTCCTAATAAATATGGAAGAAATTCAAGAAATTAATGTTGGTGTTGTTGGACATATTGATCATGGGAAGACAACTCTTTTAAGTAAATTAACTGGAAAATTTTCAGATACTCATTCGGAAGAATTGAAAAGAGGAATCACCATAAAATTGGGTTATACTGAAATGATAATTTCTGAAGACTCTGGCAAATTTAATAATGAGGGAAAGGGTAAACCATTTAGATATATTTCTTTTATTGATGCACCTGGGCATGAGATGTTAATGGCAACAATGCTTTCTGGAGCAACAAGTTTTGATGCGGCGATTTTGGTTGTTGCAGCAAATGAGGGAATAAAACCTCAAACAAAAGAACATTTTATGGCACTTCAAGCGAAGAATATTAAAAATATAATTGTTGCTCAAAATAAAATTGATTTAGTTACAAAAGAGAGGGCGATTGAAAATCAAAAAGAAATAAAAAATTTATTGAAGGGAACGATTGCAGAAAATGCTCCTATTATTCCTGTTTCGGCTCAACAAGGAGTGAATATAGAAAAAATTTTTGAAGAGTTGGCTAAAATTGAAATTCCAAAAAGGGATTTAGAAGGAGATCCAATATTTTTGGTTGCTCGAAGTTTTGATATAAATCGTCCTGGAAAAGAGATAGAAAAATTGAACGGCGGGATTTTAGGGGGAATTCTAAAGAAAGGCAAATTGTCGGTTGGCGATGAAATAGAAATAAAACCGGGAAAATTAGTTGTAAAAAATAATCAAAAAATTTATCAGACAGTTTATACAAAAATTAAATCTATAAGAAAAGGGCAAAATTCTGTAAAAGAAGTTTTACCTGGGGCGTTAATTGCTTTAGAGACCGAACTTGATCCAATATTAACCAAAACAGATTCTTTGACTGGATGCATTGTTTCTAAAAAGGGAGTTTTGCCGGAGATAACCTCAAAATTAAAATTGAAAACAACTCTTTTTGAAAAGATGATGCAAAATGAAAAGGAAGATAAAATTCCCGAATTGAAAACTAAAGAAATGATTATGCTTTCGGTAGATACCACGATTAGTGTAGGAATTGTTGAGAAAATTAATAAAGACCAAACTGTGGAGTTTTCTTTAAATATTCCTGTTGTTGCTCTTGTTGGTGATAATGTTGGACTTGCAAGAAATATTTCTGGGCATTGGAGATTAATTGGTTTTGGGGAAATTTTGTAATTTTAGGAGAATATTTATAAACAATTTTTTTATAATTCTATTATGATTTCACAAATTTGGATATATTCTATATTGAGTGTTTTTTTTATTAGTTTGCTTTCTTTAGTTGGGATTTTTTCTCTTTCTATTCGGGTTGAAAAATTAAAAAAAATTTTGATTTATTTAGTTAGTTTTTCTGCAGGAGCACTTTTTGGAGATGCTTTTTTACATCTGCTTCCGGAACTTTCTACAAATGGTTTAGCAATAAAACATTCTTTTTTTATTTTATTCGGAATAATTTTATTTTTTTCTTTAGAAAAAGTAGTTTCTTGGAGGCATTGTCATATGCCCATTACCAAAAGCCATATTCATTCTTTTGCTTATATGAACTTGGTTGGCGATGTTTTACATAATTTTATTGATGGTTTAATTATCGCAGGGAGTTATTTAATTTCAATTCCTGCAGGTTTTGCTACCACAATTGCTGTTGTTTTGCATGAAATCCCTCAAGAAATTGGAGATTTTGGGATTTTAATTCACGGCGGATTTACAAGAACAAAAGCAATTTTATTGAACTTTTTAACTGCATTAACCGCAGTACTCGGAGTTTTTTTCGCTTTATTTCTGAATAATTTTGTTGAGAACATAGAAGGTTATTTAATTTCTTTAGCAGTCGGGGGATTTTTGTATATTGCTGGAAGCGATTTAATTCCCGAGCTTCATAAAGAAACAAAAATTTCTATTTCGCTATTGCAAATTTTAGCATTTATTTTAGGAATTTGTGTGATGGCTTCTCTTTTATTTTTAGAATAAAATTAATTAAAGAAATAATTCTACGCAACAAAGAACTACTTTTTCAAGCTTACCAGTTATTTCTGAAACTAAATCTTTTTTATTGCTAGAATATGGATTATCTCCCAGAATCAAAGGAGAAATTCCATAATGATTAATTCCAAGAACTCTTAAATCTTCTTTTGGAGAATAAAGAACAGGTTCAACTTTCTTTCCTCTATAAAAATTTCTTGAAGAAACATTCCCTCGGTATACTTGATGAACATATTTTCTTTGGAAGTTATTTGGTCGTCTTTCCACGAGAAAATTAAATAATTTGGGTTTATAAATATTTATATAAACATTTTCCAGTGGTTCACCATGAATTCTGCGAAAACGAATAAAATATAGAATAGTATTAGCATAAGTCCTTCTATTTTTTTTAGTGTTTTGTCTGATTTCATAAATGTTGTAACTAATATTCCTCCGATAAACATTGCACTTCCGGTAATAAAAAGATCTTTTATATTATGGGTGAATGGATTAATTACTGCGACTAGCCCTAAAATTATTGTGGCGTCTGTTATTACTGTTCCTAAAAGATCTCCCAATGCTAAATCGCTGTGTTCTTTTTTAACCGCTTTTATTGAGAAGATTAATTCTGGAAAACATGTTCCAAATGCGAGAATTGTTATTCCAATTAAAATTTTTGGAAGTTTTATGTCTTGGGCAAAATTTACAGCAAATTTAATTGTGAAATATGCGCTAGCAAGAATTACTGCCACACTTAATGTTAAAAGAAGGACGCTCTTTGCAATCTTTTCTTTTTTTGCGGATTTGAACTTTTTTTTGAATTTGTCTTTTTCTAAATATATTTTTAAGAAAAATAAAAATCCTACTAAAATTAAAATTATTCCGTCGATTCTGGAGTACTCTCCATCAAATCCCAGCACTAATGGGAAAATTAAAAGTATTAAATAAAGAAAGTTGTCTTCGAGTATTTTACTTTTTACTTTTATTCCGCTTGAAGAAAAGAAAGTTACTATTCCAAAAACTAGAGTTAAATCTACAACATTTGATCCGAGTAAAGTCCCTAGCGCTAAACCGGTTTCTCCTTTTATCGCGGAAATTATCGCAATTGTTGCTTCAGGTAAAACTGAAATTAAAGCGATTATAAAAAAACTTACAACAAATTCTGGGAATCTCATCGCCTCTGCAACTCGGGAAGAATATTTTATTGCGTATTCGGCAAATTCTAATAATACAATTAAAGAAACTACAAAAAGTATAAGGTTTACGATTATCATTTTCTCTTTTTATTTAATA
>CAZLZF010000008.1:0-2748 GCA_964563945.1 Candidatus Woesearchaeota archaeon | reverse complement strand
TCTTCTAAAATTCTTATTTTTGTTAAAATCGGTTTTCCTTCAAAATCAGAAATTGCAATTTCATTTTCTCTTGAAAGTTCTCCGTCGTATAAAATGCTTTCTGCGTAATTCATAGAATTTTCTTTTTTTACTTCTAAAATTACTCCTCTTGCATCTTTTTTTAATTTTAATCTTTCTTTTAAAAACTTTTCAGAGAGCCCACAAATCATCATTATTAATTCAGGTATTCCTTGTTTTGTATACGCAGAAGTTGGAACCATTGTTATTTTTTTTGTAAAGTCGTCTATATTATAAAATAAATCTGCTTCAAATCCGTATGCATCAATTGAGCCCATTAATGTCATGTACAGTTCATCAAATCTTTGCTTTACATTTGCTGGTTGAGATTCAATTGCTTCTCTTAAAGATAAATCTTTATATGTTTGCCAACCAGAAATTTTATCAATTTTATTTAATGCAATAATAAAAGGAGTTTTATTTTTTTTAAGGATTTGAATTACTTCTGAAGTTTGGGGTTTTATTCCTTCGGTAATGTCAATTACTAAGACGGCCAAATCTGCAAGTGAGCCTCCTCTTTTCCTTAAATTTGTGAATGCTGCATGTCCAGGAGTGTCGATTAAAAGAAACCCGGGAATGTTTAAATCAATTTTGGATTTTTCTATTAATGGACAAGATTTTTTTAATTGTTCTAATGGGTAAGAAGTAAAAGAAATTTTTTGAGTTATTCCTCCAGCTTCACCTTCTTGAACATACGAACATCTAAGACAATCTAAAATTGAAGTTTTTCCGTGATCTACATGCCCGCAAACAGTCACTATTGGTTGACGGATCCTTTGATTAGGAATTGTGAAATCTTCTACAGATTTTTTTTCTTCAGATACCATATAAATGAAATGAAGAAATGGCTTATAAATTTAATTAAAAAGGGGTAGGCTGTGTAGCACCCATGACATATGTCATGTGGCTACACACTATTTTAGAAAAAGCAACTCGGTGTATGTTTTTGGGTTAGAATTATTTATATTTTTAGATATTTGCATTTTTTAAAATTTGAAAAGGGGCTTTATGTTATTTCTTAATTAGGTTTAATTTTTTTATAATTTAAAATCTGATAACCTGTTGAAAAGGGGGTTATTTGATTTAGGGTATGGTTGCAATTTTTCAAGCCCCCAATTTGCGACATAACCTCTTTTCAATATCTTTATAAACCGTCATTTTATTATTTTATCATAGAATCATTAGGGTTTTTCTCGAAAGATTTCTTTTAAGATAAATGAAAACATTTAAAGAACTTGGATTAAGTGAAGAGCTGCAAAAAGCAGTGAAAGAATTGAATTTTGTAGAGCCATCTCCAATTCAGGAAAAGGCAATTCCTTTAGGACTTTTAGGAAAAGATATCGTCGGAGGTTCTGCTACCGGAAGTGGTAAAACTTTAGCTTTTTCTGTTCCAATAATTGAAAAAATTGTTTCTGGAAAAGGAGTTCAAGCTTTAATTCTTAGTCCGACAAGAGAACTTGCTGAACAGATAACTGTTGCAATGAGAACTTTTTCAAAATATAAGGATTTTAAATTTTTAGCAATTTATGGTGGAGTTGATATGGATAATCAGGTTAGAAGAATTCCTCGTTCTGACGTTATAATTGGAACGCCGGGAAGAATTTTAGACCATCTAGAAAGAAGAACATTGGATCTTTCAAAAGTTAGATTTTTGGTTTTGGACGAAGTAGATAGAATGCTTGATATGGGATTTTTAAGAGATGTAGAAAAGATTGTGAATAAGTGTCCAAAAAATCGTCAGAACTTTTTATTTTCTGCGACAATTTCAAGAGACATAGAGCATTTAATTGGAAAGTATACAAATAATCCGGAAGAAATTTCTGTTGAATCTTATGTAGATCATTCTAAATTAAAACAGATTTATTATGATGTTCCTTCAAATTTGAAATTTTCTTTGCTTGTTCATTTGTTAAAAAAAGAGAACGCGGATTTAGTTATGGTATTTTCTAATACTCGAAGGAACGCGGATTTAATTGCAGGAAATTTATCCAAACAAGGAATTAATGTAGAAATTATTCACGGTGGTTTAACTCAAGGAAAAAGAATTCGTGCACTAGAAGATTTTCATTGTAAAGGAAAGGGTGTTTTAATTTGCACAGATGTTGCTGCAAGAGGTTTAGATATTAAAGGAGTTACTCATGTTTATAATTATGATATTCCAGATTTAGCAACGGATTATGTTCACAGAATTGGAAGAACTGCTCGGGCGGGAAAAAACGGAATTGCAATTAATTTGGTTTCAAATAGAGATTATATGAATTTTAATAGTGTAATGCAAAATAAAGAATTAAGCATTGCAAAAGAAGAGCTTCCATTTATTGATAAAGTAGAATTAGATTTAAGAGCGGTTGTAAAAAAAGCTCCTCGTTCTTTTTCTTGTAGTCGTGGAGGTTCTTCAAGAAGAGATAGTTCTTCAAGAGGAGGAAATAGTTCTCCAAGAAGAGATAGTTCTTCAAGAGGAGGAAATAGTTCTCCAAGGCGTTCTTTTTCAAGAGGCAATTTTAGATCGGGGTCTTCGGGCAGTTCTTTTAGAAAAGATGATTCTTCTTCGGTAAAAAAGTTTTCTTCTAATAATCGTTCTTCAGATTCTCGAGGAAAATTTAAAAAACCATTCAGTAAAGCGAGAAAGTTAAATGAAGAATTTTCTAGTCAAGAAGAAAGACCGAGAAGAAAAACTTTTGGAAGAAATTT
>CAZLZF010000007.1:0-16147 GCA_964563945.1 Candidatus Woesearchaeota archaeon | reverse complement strand
GTGAGTCTTCACTTCTTTTTCCTTCTAAATAGTTGATTATGTTCTGTTGATCATTCTTCCTTATCATATCGTTCCTCCTATATTTTATTTTCATTATAGGATATGTAATTTATGCAAAAAAGAAACCCTAAGGTTCCCTTACAATTCCTATATAATTTCCATTTGTATCATAAACATGAATTCCTTCGGTTGGCAAACCAAGTTTCTTAGCCTTATTATAATCCTGAATCTGGTAAATATAACCAGTATTGTGATCTAAATAATCAGCATCCATTTTCTTTGCTTGTTCAAAAATATCCATTTTTAATTCCTCCGTATTTTATATTTCATTATAGGGCATGTTTAATCAAAGAAAAGAGCCTAAGCTCCTATCTTTTTCTATAATCTTCAGATTCGTATAGATAATAACCTATAAAGTTCCGTAACCAAATAATTGGCCATAATAGCATCCGTAGTAACCATATCACTCCAACACTCTTCTTAGCTCTATATCTAAGATGCTTGATTTCGCAATAAATATCCTCCCACTGAACCAATAATCCAATTATGTAAATTCCTAACCAAATATAATTTACCATTTTCAAATCCTCCTTTAATATTCTATTATAGGGCATGTAAATATAGCGAAAAAATAAGACCCTTTGAAAACTTTGCAGGGTCTTATTATATAAGGAGGAGTGTTACATCCCTAACGGGTAAATTAAAATATAAAAGATAAATGGGCTGCTCAGTTCACCCTTGTTCCCCAAGTTAGATTTTTCTTGTCTGTGATAATTTGAGAGGACACTATCCGTCCATTCGTTGGAGCGATGATATTCTTAGAAGTCAACCCTACACAATCAATTCCCTTATTTGGTCTTTTGTCACCTTCAAGGTTCCTTGGACCAAACCAATTAGTGCTATTTCTATCTAAGCCCTACAAACACACCGCAATCCTAACCATACAGGCTATGATTATCAGTACACAAACAACCGCTATTTTATGTTCAAAGTCCATCACCAGAACACCTCCAATTCATAAGTTACCGTCAACCCGTTTGCAATGGTTTTTGTAATGGGAGTTGCAAGTTTGTATGCAGATATTGCAGCATTATGGTATAAATAACCTGAGACACATATAAGTTCTTCAGTGGTAAATGGATGACGACATAAAGCTTGAGTATAATTAGAAGCGGGAGGGTAAACATAAGCTATAAATTCCTTAGCTACTAAATCAAATATTCCACCTCTACGAATAATGGTACCAGTAGAGGATGACCCCGATGCACAAAAGATATATTTGCTTCCCATAACACACGTGCCTTGTGCCAAACTTGAACTACCTGTGTATGTGCTTATTTCGGTCTGCATAAGATTGTTATTTGGTGTATGTGGAACTGTTTCAGGCACCGTGTTATCAACAAAGTCAGCATAAATAGCATTATAACTACCAAAAAAATAAATATTGTCACCATAGATATATGCCGGATAGGATGATGATGCATTTAAATTTGTCACATTATAAGTATTAATCAGCGTACTAAAACTTCTACCATTATATTCGTACAACATCCTTAAAGCAGGTGTTGATGAATAAACATAGATATAACAACGACCTGTATCCAAAGCATATGCTACTTGTTGAGTAGTGACCGTTCCTACTGTTGCAGATAAATCTATAGTATTTGTTGTACCCATATACATATCGTATACTGTAACAATTCCTTTACTACAAGAATAACAATAACGCCCATCATTTGCACCTGTTATATTTGTAGTACTGTTTGTCATAGATCCTAATAAATATTTTTTAGCGCTATGATTACTAGTATATTGATTTGTTAAACCAACCACATTTATTGGAACATCATTTGCTTGTGCAGTTGTGAAGTCATATTGGAACTTCCATCTAACACTATCTAATGAAAATTCTCTCAATACTTGATTTGCTGCATTATAAGCGCCCCTATATAAACCCGTACCATCTGTGCTCGGTTTACCATAACCCACAGTTTGACCAAACAGATATGGATGTTTAGTATTAATCGATAGGTTAGTATTGTTCATGCACAAAAATGATTCAGAAACCCCGTCCATCCAAAGATTTAGTGAACTTCTCTCACTTGAGAATAAACTTTCAGTAAAAACATGGTTATTACCTTCTACTCTTTCCTTTACCTTACCTGTTAACGGGTCAGTCAAGTCTATACATACCTTTCCTTCGGCATGAGCAGGTTGTATGTTTTTAAATCTTGCAATCTCTTTCATAATACTCTCCTTAAGTTAATATAACGCTTACGTTATCATCACCATATAAATATATTGTAGTAATTGTACCACTTTCTGATATTGGCACATCAAACCGTGTTGATGAAATATCTATATCATAATCACTTTCTATATATAAATCTAAATACCCCAATTCTGAAAAAATACATTTATCATAAATGTATTTCAGTCTTTCATACTTTTCTTGTCCTTCAATAAAAACATGTACCGAAAAAACAGGAAGTTTTTCACCCCCTGAAAATGACAAGAGACTTGTCTTTTTATTAAGTATTGTTATTCCACGAACCTTGTCCCTGATATCGCATGTGATTTTATATACAGAAGGTGAAATATTTTCAATTCCTTTAACAGGTAATTGTTCTGAGTCATGGACAATTATGCTTTCATTAAACATTCCAAGAGTAAAAAACTCCATGGATTTTTTAAAATCAATATAAAAATAGCTGTACTCTCCACTGTCGTTCCACACCAATGGCTTGTAATATTCTCCGCTTCGAGTGAGACCCTTTGTGGCCATGCCACATACAAATCCATTTTGAAAATCTATACTACTCATATACTACCTCCGTGCCAATTCACAGGTATAGTGTCGTCATCTTCAGTAATCAATTCAGTTATTCGTCCGTTTCCATCTACTTCATAATTCCACAGAATTGTTTCCCCACTGTATTTTGCTGTAAATCCGTTATTATAGAAGTCAAGTTGCTCCAAGTCGTATGGAGTTATGAAAATACCATCGTCAGCAAGCTTAATCTGCCGCAGCTCCCCGGTATTAGACCGATAGTAGTTTATTTCAAGTCCTGTCTGCCCTTTGTATATTTCCGCTTTTGCACTATTCGAAGTAACTCCATCACCAAGTCCAAGGGTTATTTTTGGCACATACACACCATCGGTATTCTCAAATCCAAATTCAGCCTTGATTTGTTCATTATACACATAAATCATCACAGGATAGTCTGTTTCATCCAAAACAACCGCGTCTTTATCTTCATCTTTCCAATACAGCAAATCACCATTTCGATCCTTTGCCTGCCCGTCATCGCTTCCATCTGTACTGGCGGTAATAAACTGTATATATTGTTCAAATATCTTTATATAATTTACATCTGATGTATCCTCTGCGAGATAATTCTGTACCTTTGTACTTGTTTCAACGCTGTCTACCGTCAACTGTGCAATGTAGCCGGTCTCGGCTGCCAATATATTAGTTATAATTACATTCGAGACTACAAAATCTATCTCAGCTTTGATAGCTTCAATAGCATCAACCGTAAACTTACCGCCGAAGTACATATCTGCACTTCCACTAACTGTATCTAAAATATAATACAGTTTATCATACCAGTTTTCACCAGTCCCATCTCCTACTTGCATTGCCATTTTGTCTGCTCCAAAATAAGATCGGGCTAACTTGTTACTAAGAACTGCCTCAAAACCAATCTCAGGACTAATACGTATACCATTATATACTTTATCTTTAATCAAACTGTCTCGATTGATCCTAAATATAGCAGATTCAAGACCATTTTCATAGTTCGAAAATATATATTCAACATCCTGTTTATTATAAGGATCGTAGGTCACAGTCACAACTCTCAAATCCTCATTAATCTCAAGCTTTCTTTGAATTAATCGGACATTATCACCAAGTTCGTATGGAGTGCCGTCTGAGTTTATTGGAGTTATTTCATATGACACAACTGGATTACCATCTGCGTCTTTTTCCCTTTTGTTAACAGACTTGCTCAAGACTTTTACATCCTTATCTTTAATCAAAGGGCGGATTCCAACTCGACCACGACGTTGAAGAATACTAACTTCGAACTTATGAAACTTAACTTCACCTTTGAGATAAGCAACAAATTCCATTAAAAGTTGGCGACGACTCTTTGCCTCTTGGGCAGAATACGTTATGACAGAATCAAACTCAATGGTTCCGATTGTAAAACCAGTTCCCTCAAGTATTTTACCCAAAATATACTCAGGTGTTCCGTCTTCTGTAAAATATTCCACATCATAATCTGGATTATTTAAACGATAACTTACATGCTCAGTCTCATCCTCAACCGTGTATGTCCCATCGTCGTTAGCTATCTTTTTAAATACGGCCGTGTCAAAATAATCATCATCAACTTCAAATATAGAATTTTCATCAAGTAAATCACTTAACTTTGAATCTAATATAGCTTCGAAATCTAAAGTATTCTCGCCATTTAGTTCTTCGCGACGCGTAGAAGAAATACAGTTTTTGACAACCCCTAATTTCTTAAGGTTTTCGTCCAATATAATAATCATAATATCAGCTCCTTAATACCACATTGGAATAAATTCAATTATGGCAGTAGCGCCAACAACATTTAAAGTATTACTACCTGGTTTAATTTCTAAGAACGTATCGTAATCGTCCTGTAAAGCGTCAAACTTGTTAATTCCATTCAAAGTTACTTCCATTTTGACGTTATCTATAATCAATGTGCCACTACCGGCTTCGGTGTATTTTAGAGTCTTTCCATTCATAGAAAATGTTAAGGACGACCAAGAAGAATCATCAACCTTAATTACAAATTTACTTCCGAGGGGAGACTTATAATTAATCTCCCTAGTCCCCGGATGAGTAAACGTAACATTGCCTACGCCAGTGGCTGTTACTTCGTTAGTTGAATAAGCGAATGGTTGACAGTCAAATATAACATCTGCCGAACCAGTCTCCCATAGTGTTTTTAAGTCTATCTCACTAGATACTTTAGCCATGTAGTACTTATCATCTTCATCGTGTATTCGAAGTTGAGCCCAAGTTCTTGTGCTTAACCATGCTGCGATAGATCGTGCCCTCGTCCTTAACTCCTCATAACTCGTCCCAATATATTGAATTTTCATGGATATCGGCAACAGTGAGTAATTAGTACTCCCATCATCGAAGTCGTATGCACCAGACATTCCATCTAATTCAACTCTTCGAACTTTGGCCGCTGGAAGTAACGGCCTTTTAACAGATTTACATATAAGTTGATATGTACTGCTTTCGATATCATTAAATATAAAGCTTCCTACCATTGAGTTATTAAATACTAAATTGTCCATCATTAGGTTGTTACTCCTCTCGCCAAATTATATCGATCTAATAAATTCTTCTGATCTCTACTTATCTTTCTTATGTCGTTATCGTTTCTCACACTGTAGTTGTTCACTATCTGGATTTTAGATTCGTCCTTGTTGTTAACTATATTGTTAGTCGGTGTATCTCTATCTAAAATATCCCTACGCCTCTTAGACGATGCTGTTGCAATTTCTTGTAATCCAATACCGTCAGCTGATTTGAGTGCTATGTCAGATAGACTCACACTTCGTTTAGCTGAGAATGCTTTGGTTAATGAATCTTCAATGCCATTCATATCAAGTACTGGTGTTATAGTTGGTTCTAAATCATAGTCATTATCTAATAAGTCACCTATTCCTGACAACACATCGGACATAATACTTACAGTGGCATCGGATACTGTGTAACTTGCGTCACCAATAAATTTTAACATGTTCAGCATACCAGAACCTATCGAATGCGCATAGTTTTCGCCAATCCTAATTCCAACTTTTGAAGGTGAGTTGATTTCAAATCCCTCATTTGTAGTATTATTTGTATTTCGAGTTAGTAATCTTGCTGCTGTTAACACAAAACCAATACCCATTGTAATACCTCTAGCGATACCAATAGGAATTTGCTTACCAACCTCTTCCCAATTTTCATCTTTTAAAGTTTTTACAATATCACTATTTAACACTTTAAACATACCTATTGTGGATACTGAAAAATCCTTAATTGTACTAATAACATTGGTAGTTGTGTTTTCTGTACTAGCCTTAGTTTCTTCACTAATCTCAGCCATGCTTTGTTCCCAAACTTTACGATACTCTTCTAGTTCCTTAGTTGCAGTATTGGTAAGTTCAGCAATTTGTTTATTTGTGTCGATACGAAGATCCACGAGTTCTTCAGTTGCTTGTTTCTTTGCTTGACGATGTTTCTTTTGCCATAACATTACATAGCGATCTAACTCAGGACCAGATAATTGATTAAGTGCTTTTATTTGTGCTAAGGATCTTGGTCCCATAGCCTCTAATTCACTCATAAGACCCTTTGTTACACCCTTAGAACCTAATACATCTAGTTGATCTCTCCAGTTACTAAACTCTATTACTTGTCCCTCAAGATTCGATAACAGTTGTTTTCCAGTAACTTGTTCGTCACTCTTAGTAACTTCATCAAATAAACCCCAAGTACTTATAAGGGTTTGAGTTCTATTTTGAAGTGCATCATCATACTTCTCGTTTAGTGAATCAACGTCATCTTTAAGTTTATCATTTATCTCTTTTGTCTTATTGTAATATTCTTCTTCGAGTGCTATACGCTTATCGTTGATTTCTTTTTCAAGTCTGTATATCTCGTGTTCAGCCTCTTTACGTTCTGAGGATTTTGTGTTGTTATCTTCAAATTCTTTATAACGAGATTGTACCCTTTTCCAAGCTGCTAACTCCTGGGTTAGACTAAGTCGATTGTAATACTTCTCCTCGTTAATCCAATCCATTGAGTTTTGATATTCGGCCCTCTTGATTTCTTCTTTCAGTCTAAATAACTCACGTTCAGCTTGCATTCTATATGCATGACCTTCTGCGTATCGCTTTTGCACTCTTTCCCATGCTGCAAGTTCATCCAATAAACTTAGACGTTTATAATACTTTTCTTCGTCTATCCATGTTTTAGAATATTCAAATCGTAAACGTCCTAATTCTTTATCTGCTTTTAACCTTATCTTAGTGCCCTCAGCATACTTCTTTGCGAAGTTCTCCCACTCAGCAATCTCTTCTGCTGCAGATATAAGATTATATTCCTTACGTTCATCAATAGATTCCTTAAATATCTGGAATGCATCTTTAGCCACACCTTTATATGCAGATGTTGCTGCACTAGAAGAGCCACTTATACCATCGGCATAACTATCCATAAATGATTCTCCGGCATCTTTACCCGCAGATTTTGCAATGGCATCTAATTCACTTTTGTCTGAAGAAGTTAATAGGTCAAGTAAGTTTGTTGCGATAGATGATAACAAACCTTCTGATTCTGCGACACCTTCGACAGCACCTTCCAAGGTTGATCTGACTGTTGTTAAACCAAGTTCATTGGCTTTATTTATTAGGAATTGTTGAGTCTTAGACATTCCCTCAGTTATACTTAACGGTACGTATTCACCAATCTGTCCATAATCAGGACTGAATGAATGGATACCCATCGTATCTCTTACAGCTTCTTCTATATCTTCTGCCATTAATATACCGGCCAAGGAAGCTGATCTAGCGTTACGTCGTATACCTAAGCCAAGACTTTTTGGTATCCAACCACCAATATCCGTAAATATCTTACTAGGACTATCTGTATCTAAAACCTTCCTAGTTGTGGTCTCTAAATCTTTCGAAACTCCAGCAATCGCGTTAATTGCCGAACTACGTTGGGAGATTATCCCATCCCTAAGACCTAGAACAATATCGACACCTATCTTTTTAAAGTCTTTAATATATGGTTCTGACTGTTTGATGCCTTCTTTAAATATACCAGTAATATTGGATATCATACTCAAACCTTTAGTTTGTATAATTCTATTGGCCTCATCAAGGATCGAGGTGATCTCCACATGGAATAATGTTTTATTATTTCTGAATGAAGCAGCTGCGCTTTCTATAACGTTAGCACCAAGCACAGTGAATGATTCTTTTATTTGTTCCAAGCTCGCTAATGCTGGTTCAACAACTGAAAAGTCAACACCTTTAAATATTCTTATAAAAGAAACTATTTCAAATGCAAATTCTGATAAAGTTGTATTACCAGAATATAATTGTTTTAATCCACCAGAAGGATCAAGTTCATTCGATAATTTGGAAAATTTACCAATGGTTGGGAGTAGATCATTACCCATTAAGGTTAAGTTCTTAATTACAGTACTTAATGCAACCGAGTCGATTCCACTAAGCAATGGTATCATATCTGCTATCTCACCGACAAATGCTTTAATGTTCTTACTACCAGTAGCAAATGTTACAAGACTACTTGTATTCGGTAATGACTTCGCAACGGTGATAAACTTCTTTAATTCCGAAGCTATAGGCGTCATACCAATTAATGATTCTGTCGCTGGTTTAATATCATTTTGAATATCTAATATCTTTAATGCATTGACCAATTCAACCAGATGGACACCTATGGCATCAATTGTTGCTTTATCTAAGAACGATGTCGCAAAACCGCTACCACTAGGAATTGAGCTGGCTACTTCTATAAGTTGTTTTATGTTGGATGCCATCGGGGCAAACATAGAAATAATTTCATTCGCTTTGTCTGCTTCTGTGGCTGTTATATTAATACCCTTAAGAGCGTTAACGAAACCAACCATCTGCCATGCGAATTCATTCAATGTTGTATTGCCCTCATACGCTTGTTTTAATCCTCCAGAGGCGTTAAGGTTATTCGATATTCTCGCGAACTTACCAATTGATGGAAGTAACTCTTTACTCATTAAACCTAATTTATCAATAGCAGATTTTAATAAGTTATCACTTATCATACCAAATATAGGTACCATTTCCGCTATGTTCTCTGTGAAGACCTTAAGGTTATTATCTCCAGTGAATATAGTCACAAAACCGTCACTATTTGGAATTGAATCGGCAGCAACTATAAACTCTTTTAGATTCTCAGTCATTGGTGTCATTGCCGCTAATACGTCAGAGGCAGGTGTAATATCATTAGTAACATCTAGCTTTTTAAATGTAGATATCATTTTCGTTAGGTCGAGAGCAAACTGATCGATTGTATTATCCCCAACAAGCTTACTCAATAAACCACCAGTATTTGGTATTGCATCTGAGGCCTTTGCAAAGTCTTTAAGGTTCTTAGCTACTGGAGTTAATGCTTCTAATATCAATGAAGCATGTTCGGCCCCAGCCACACTTACAATGTTTGGACCTAAAGCAGATATAAATTTCCCTAACTTTGATCCAAATTTATGAATATCATTATTGCCAATTAGAAAACCTAAGAACCCACCACTGTTAGGAATTGCATCAGCAGCATCTGCTAGATCTTTAAGGTTCTTAGCAACTGGACCTAATACACGAAGTACATCCGCAGTCTTAGAAGCTTCACTTATAGATATCTTTTGGAATGCAGATACGATTCCAATTAGTTGCTTTCCAAATATCTTTACAGGATCCCTTCCAAGATTTACAATCCTAGATAACCCACTTAATATAGAGCTACCTGTTAATACTAGTAATGCTCCGGCTAATTCTTTTACTCCATCAAATGATTTACCCTCAATCCCGTCAAGAGCTTCAGCAAATCCACTAAGACCCTTTCCAATCTCAACAAGTGTTTCATTCGCAACACCACCAATCATGGCACCGACAAAACGTCCGATCCCGTTACCAACTAATATAAGTTTTTCCATTCCATTTACGAGAATATCAAATTTTCCATCCGACATCTTCTCTATCATTACGGATAGACCCGCAAATGCAGCTACAATCAAACCAACACCCAGTATAGCTGCGACTACTCCGCCTATTGCGTGACCGAAGCCTTTACCAAGAGTTACAAATTTCGGACCTAACAAGGCTAAGGCGGTCACTAATCCACTTATTGCTGTTATACCAACTATAAACTTACCAAAACTATCCCAGCTAACATCCTTCACAAGTGGTAATATCCAACTTAATACATAAAATATCCCAGCAGTAGCCGCAATAACCCCGACTAGTGCTGCAAATCCAGGTATAAGTGATTTTAAACTACTTTTCCAATTTCCGAGTTTAGGATCCATCAACTTTGTAAATGAAAGAACTATTGCTCCAACGGAACCTATAACGAGTGTAAATTTACCAAGATTACTCCAACTTATACCTTCTAGTATTGGTATCACCCTTTTTATTGTTTCTAGTAATACGAGTGTCGATAATATAACAAATATAAGAACCGATAATCCAGATAACAATCCTTTTGCTAAACCCTTGAAGTTAGATAGTTTTCCGGACGTCAAAGATAATGCTTTTATCATGATCCCGAGCCCTACAGATATGGCCGCAACGGCAGCAGATGCAATTCCTAAGGATATAACAGCCTGTCGTAAGTCAGCTTGGTCTATAATACTTAATAATGCTATACTAGCTGTTAATGTTAACAATGCTGTAACTATACCAATCATGACAGCGAAGCTTCCTTTCGTGCCACCAATCTTTCCAATCAGCGCAGTCAACAACTCAATGGCAACTATTATTCCAGCCATCTTTGTGATTATAAGAAGTCCCCTATCTATTTCGGAATCTGTAAATATACTTATAACTTTAATTAAACCAATGAAGGATATCATTGTAACAGTAACTGCCCCTAATATCCTTTGAACCTTTGCGCCTCCAGAAATTTTAGAGGATAGTGCAGTTAATAGTTCGATAGCGCCGATTATTCCAGCCATTTTAGCTAGGACCTTAATCCCGTTATCAACATTAATATCGGAGTCGTTCATCTTATCTAATATTGCTATTAGACCTATCATTGTTAACATACCAAGTCCTATTGTAAGTATGTTAGATTTAAATCTATTTGCTCCACTTATAGACCCAGCCAATCCAAACAATAATTCTAATCCTGCTAATACTCCACCTAATAAAAATAAATTTCCGATCCCTTTCGATAATTCTTTAACATCGACCAAGGTTATTAATTTCATAACACCTATTAATGCAAGAATACCTCCGGAAATTCCGAGCATGCTTGTGGCTAGTTTAGTTCCATATGACATTCTAGCTGCCACAGAGAACATAGCTTGGATCCCGCCAATCATTAATAATATAGCTGTCATTTTAGCCATACCATTTGCAATATCAGATAGTTTTATTTTGTTTAGAATTACAACAGCCCCGATTAGACCTAATAGGCCGACTGCCATGGATGTCATACTAACAGATAGTTTCCCATGACCAGGAATTGTACTTATAAGTATGTATAGTGCTTGGTATCCAACTAAGAATGCCATCATTGCGCCAAGTACGGCAGTAGACCTTCCCACTGCATTTTCATCGATACCACCTATTATCTTCAAGGCGGTAGCCATTACAAGCAATCCACTAGCCATTCCCATTAGATTAAATGTAGTTTGAGCCATAGCCTTACCATTAAGTTTATTGGTTGCTTTCACATTAATTGTCTGTAATAGCGCGTATGCACCAACGAGTAATATCATTGCAGATGCTAAACCAGCTATGCCTTTTATCAAATCTGGCCATGGAATTGTAGATAAAACGTATAAACTTGCAGCCAATATACCAAAAGACACGGCGACGTCCTTTATCTTTGTGGTAGTTCCAAATAACTTTTTAGAAAATTTGGTTAGGAATGTATTGGTTGTGTTTATTATTCCAGTCATTGATTTAGTCAATTGTGTTAGTTGATTTATGAATAGGAGTAATATCCCACCTGTAACAAATGCTGCAATTTTATTTAGGTCTAAGTCATCTACCGCATCAGTAAGTCCTTTCAACCCACTTGTGACACCATTTGTTAATACATCTATTAGTTCTTTCAAAACCGACAATATCCCAGATAAAACACCCTCTGTGTCTTCTCCAAGAATATTCTTTATGAAGCTAGACACATCTGATAAGACTGCGATTAAGCCTTCAGATATCCAACCAGCTCCCATTTTGAATGAATCTATAATAGTACCAAATACCTTCTTAATCATTTCTCCGATATACTCTAGCGGCTTTTCGGCATTCCATAGTCCTCTAGCAAAGTCTGAAACGGTACTAATTACAGACTGTAATGCGTTACGGATCGATATGGCTGCTATCTTCACAGCTAACATTCCGTATGTAAATGCATTTGACGATTTTATGGTCTTGTTTAATCCGACTAGAAAGTCACCAACCGCCGCAGTTATATCAAGTAAACTATCGCCAACAGGCATAAAGATTTTAACAAGTTCTAAAAATGAGTTACCTAGGAATTTAATAGTTGTCCATCCAATATCAACTACTGCAAATAATCCCGCAAATGTTCTCTCGATTTTAGAAGCTGTCTCATCTGTTATTATAAGACCACTAGTTAATGATTCAACTGTTTTTAATAAGTTAACCCATTGCTTCTTGGTTTTTGGTGGAAATATCTTATCGAATCCTTTGGACACTGCCCTTAGTGGTTTTAAAAGTGCTATAGCAACATTTTTAATTGCTTGGAAAGCTGCAGCAACTCCACCAGCATCCTTGATTGCTAATAACATTTCGTTTCTGGGACCAGCCCCGGCAGCAAACGCAGTCCATAAGATTTCTGTTAAGTTCGTAAAATTATGTATGGCCTCATCCATTTCACCAAATATAATTTCATATGTTCTCATCCATCCGGAAGAAACGGCATCCAGAGTAGCATTTATAGCTTCGCTAAATGTTTTTGCTTGTTGTGCAGACTTGAATCCTTTTTCCGCCAATTCGGAATATTGACCGGTAAGTGCTTCCATTGCTTCTGCCGCTGTCTCATATGTTCCATTATTTACAAGCTCATATGCCGCCTCAGATAGTTCGGAAAACTTACCAAAAGCCTTCTCCATTACTTCGGTGTTAGCCCATTTCTCTTGTAGTGTCGAACCAAAATTTCCTATATTAACAAGTGTTCCTTTGGCAGTTCTTCCATTTTGATCTAACATACCAATTGCTTTTGCTGTATCTATAAATACCTGCTTAAGGTCTTGTCCTGCGACACCGGCAAGTTCTAAACTCCTCCAGTCCATAAATTGAAGGTTTCCGGAACCATATGACTGGTTTAGGTTGTACATCGCCCTACTAAACTCAGTTGCACCTTTACCTGCGTACGCAGTTGCATTAGCAACACCTGTAATTAGTGGGATAAGTGTATCTATATCTCCACCAGATGATGTCATTTGTGCCAATGCTGCAGTCATGTCTGTAAAACCGTAACTGGTTTCATCTGAGAACCACATTAATTTATTTAAATATTTATTTACTTCGTCAATACTCTTTCCAGTTGCATTCATTATAGTTTGAACGGATGCAGTCTTTTGTTCGTATTTACCCCAACCCATTTTTAATGGATCAATTGTTAAATGTTTAAATATCTTTGCACCAGCATCAATAGCAGATTCGCCAATACGACGCAATACACCGATTCCTATTTGTTCTAACATTGAGAAGGAAGATGTAATCGATCTAATAGAATTTTCTAATCCTCCAAAATCTTTACCTCTTCCTAAACTATCTAATGCGCCTGAGAATTCTTTTAATGAATTCTTTGATTCTAGTATTCCCTTCTCGAACTTATGATTCTCAAAGGACATCTCGACAATTCTTTGATCAATTTTACTACTCATAATTTTCGCACCTCCCTCCAACATTCTTGGGCTATCTTATCAAATATAGGACGTAATGCTGGGTTTATAAAATCAATACCCTCGACATACGCTCCTGATTTGGTACCATGCCCGTATTGGATTAAAAGTGCAACAGAATATCCATCTTGAACATTTGAATTTGTAAATCCTATTCCCCAGTCTTCAATCACATAAGACCAGCTACTAGCCGTTAACCCGCTATCCTTTGGAGTTGCCTCTCGAAGTGCTTCGACACCCTGTGCTCCATATCTCTCGAACGCGGTTCTAAGCCTACGACTGAGATTTTTGCTGTTATCGAAGAATTGTTCGGCATTCCTAAAAGAACCACGATTGGTAATTTTAATCATGCTTTCACTCTCCTCTATACTTTAACAGTTATTGAATTGCTTATACAATCTTCTGTATTCCTCATTTGAAACAATTTTCCATGTCTTTTTCTTATCCCACCAAATCTCTTCTTCCCCATTACCATTTAAGTCATGATATGCTATATGTAATTTTGTTTGGACAAATGCCTCATCGTCGGTCCAGGCAGCAATCTCCCTATTATCTTTAAAGGATTGATATAAAGAATTCCGTAATATTGCTAATAGTGCATTATTCTGATCTTTTTGTAAGTCACTTAGATCAGCAATTGTTTTTTGAATTCCAGCTACCTGGGCCGGTAAACATTTTAACTCTGTAAATTCTTTATCGACTTTTTTGACTCTGTGTATTATTCCAAGTTTCTCCAACACTGTGACGAGTGTTATTATACCAGCGCAGATACTAATAATTGCTTGCCATATCTCCATATACTCACCTCAATAATTTGGTAAATAGATTATCTGGATATGGGTGTTTATTTAGAAAAGACATAGTGTTATCATCTAATCCATATTTTTTTTGTACCGCATCTGAATACCATTTGAGTAATATCTTAAAATATTCATCGGGATTGATGGTGGTTCCATCCTTTATCTTACGAACTTCGAAATGTAAGTGGTCACCAGGTTTTCCAACAACATAGCCAGTGTTACCTTCTATACCTAATACTTGACCTTTTTCCACGATCTGCCCTTTTGTTACTAAACGCTTACTGAGATGACAAAAGAATAAATGATAACCATTTAGATCATCCATCTTTATGTAGTTTCCCCATTCACTAGTTGTATTATTTTTATTAGTAATAATCTGCGAGGAAACTATTACACCGTTCGTCGGTGCTATTATCTCCTTACTACTAACACCTACATAATCAATTCCTGGATGAAAACGATTGTCTCCGTTTGGTAGATTTCTTTTTCCATATGGACTGGTTATTCTGTAGGTTCCATTATACAAATTCATTAGTTTACCCCCTTGTGTTTAGTCTAGCTCGCCTAGCTGCATTTTGTTCTGCAACCCATTCCGCACTCTCCTTCTTACTCATCTTCTGTGGAGGTGAATTATTTAAATCACATACCCTTATTAATGTAAGCAGACGATTGAGGTGCCATTTTTGACATTCGATTGGGATATTATTAGAAAACATCCTACTATAAATACCCTCAGCTGTTACGATCTCTTTTCTAACTTTACTGGTACTTTTCTTATTCTTTGAGAATTTTGTAGCCGTCATTGGGTTGTCTACATAATCCTTTATTGCTGTAATATCATCAAAAGATAGCGTTTTAAGAACATTATCGCTTGGTATCGTACCTATTATCATTGAGCGAATATAATCCAGCTCTTGTTCTTTTGTTTTAGGCTCATCGGTTAGATATGGTATATGCCATTTTGATTCCCACTTAGCTAACGATATCAATGAATGCTCCAGATTGATCGTGCACGCCTGGATCTTAATAAATCTATTTTCCTCTTGCTTATAAAATTCATTTTCCTTTATGTTAATCTCAAGCATTCATTCCCTCCTCTATGCCTCTGGTATATTATTTTGTGTTTCCACCTTATTAAATGGTATAATGGTACCACTCTCATCTTCTTTTAATTTCTTCATCGCTTCGTCACGTAACTCAGTAGGAATTAAGCCAAGAAAGAAAGCCTTAGATGCATTTTCATCATATGCTAACTCGTAAAACAATGCACTGAATGCATCTGTCTTACTAAATCTAACCGCCCTATCTTCATCTTTTTCAAATATACCAGTTTCTTGGTTTTTCTCACCATATGCCCTTAATATAATTTTCTTTAATAGGTCTATAGTTTTCTTAGCGTTCTCAGTTTCTATTGCATGTTTAAGATTTTCTATTAAGCCGCCTTTTGTATAAGTTTCAATTTCTAACCATTCGAAACGGTTAAGGTGAAAATATAGAGTATCTGTCCTGACATTGTCATCATAATCTCTATATGTAACTTGTTTTTTTAGCATATTCATTTTCTCCCTATTAAGATTTTTAAGATTAAAAAAGGCTTAAGAATCCCTTAAGCCTTTTTAATATTATTTTATATTATATTAC